>JAGYOS010000097.1 GCA_018399475.1 bacterium | reverse complement strand
TTTAAAAAAATATTCAAAGTAAAACCTCTTTGCTTGTTAAATTGAAAATATAAAACCCCGCTTGCAACTATTTTATAGTTTTTTTAAAAAGCGGGGTTTTTTGGGAGGAGAAATCATGGCCCGGGACAGCGTTTTATTTTGCCCTGATCTAACTTTAGAAAAAGTTAGAGGCAAAATGATGGGAACAACCCGACAACCCCGAGCCCACTATCATCCAAAAACTTTTTTAAAATTTGAGGGTAGCTTTTTCAAAATTCTTATCAGCTTTTGTAGCCCAAATGGTAGCCACCCCCTCTTTCTAATTTGTTTTTGGAGTTGTCGAACTGATGAAGCTTGGCATTTTTTTTAGAAAAAGTCAATAGCATGTGTTTAAAAAGTACTTTTTAAACGCTTTTAAGTATTTTTGGGTAAAATTTAAAGAAAGTATCCAAAATGTATCTCATCTTATGCATAAAAAATGAATATTTTTTTAAAAAACTATTAAGAATCTTTATTTGAAAGAATCAGATAAAAAGTATAAAATCAGAGAAGAATAGGTTGTTTAACCTATCCAATTTTATTTTTTAAGAACCATGAGATTTTTAATTGTTAGTTTAATTTTTGGATTGGGCTCGTTTTTCCTTTTTGGTTGTAGCCGCAGTTCTAAAGATTCCGTTGATCTTTCCAGAGGGACAGTCGCTGAGATATTTTTGAAAGGTGCGGGAGAAACCGTTTTAACAGAGAAAGATCCCAACGAAGCCAGTCTAGTCTCTTTGGATAAAATCAAAGAAATTATAGATACAATTAGATTCTTGATGGAAGAAATTAATGAGATTGGAATTATTATCAGTTCTTATCAAAAAGAAGCAATTGAAATTAACGAACTGCTAAAAAATTTCAGCAAGGTAGCTGAAACGGAAATCCCGGAAAATACCGAAGAAAATGAAAATTTGGAAGGAGAAGCGAACGAAGAAGATGAAACGGAAGACGAAGAGCCGGTAGAAATAAGCGAGGTGGTTGAGCGAGATCAAATCCTTAAAGCTTTGGAGGCAAGAGTTAAAGCCATTGAAGATTTTGGGAAAGAAGTTAAGGAAATGGATAAAATTAAAGATAAAGATAGAGAAAAAATTTCCGATTTGCTTGTTGGTTTAAAGGAGAAATTGGTGGAGCAGGAAAATAATTTGGCTAAAAGCGACGAAGAAGAATTCAAAAAGATCATAGAAGAGATTGCTCTTCTAAAAGTTTTTAGCGGGGAATTGCCTCGTTTTAAAGAATTGATTCTAGTTTATCAGGGGAACTTTTTAATTGAGGAGGAGGTGGCGCCTGTTTTATTGGAGGCGGAAGAAAAAGTTAAAGGCCTTAAAGATAAAGGAGCCGATGTATCCTCGCCGGAGCTAATTTTAGCTAAAACTCGCCAAGCTTCAATTGAATCAAGAAAAGTTTTTGAGACAATCAAACCCTGGCTTGAAAATTTGGATTTTTCTCAAAATGCGGGCGCTAACGAAATTGTGTCCAGCAGGGTGGTGGAGGATCTGGCTGTAGCCGGTGAAAATTTGGGAATAATTAGGGAAAACCTTTTCTCTTTAAGCGGATTCTAGCTTGACTCGGCGGTTTTATTGTATAAGATAACTAAATTGGATAAGATAATTAATTAACTTATTATTTTTTTTAAAAAACAATGGCCAAGGTGACAAAAGAAATCCGTCCGGGGGACCGTGTCAAAGTGGAACGGAAAGTTATTGAAGGAGATAAAGAAAGGATTCAAGTAATAGAAGGGGTAGTTATTGCCAGAAAACACGGGAATCAACCCGGGGCAACCATTACCGTGAGAAAAATTGCCAGTGGAGTGGGAGTGGAATTTGTTTTTCCTCTTAACTCTCCTCAAATTAAGAAAATAGAAGTTCTAAAAAGTTCTAAAGTAAATCGGGCGAAACTCTATTATCTTAGAAAAAGGTTTGGCAAAGCCGGTCGGATGAAAGAAGGCAAAAATACTGCTGCCCCAAACACTTCTAAAAAAGTTAAAAATGAAAAAGAATAATTTTTGCCGTAGTGCTGGAATTTGGTAGACAGGCTAGCTTGAGGGGCTAGTGTCTTTTTTAGACGTGAGGGTTCAAGTCCCTCCTACGGCACTAATTTAAAGAACGATGCGAAATTATATTCCATACTTGCTTTCAGTTTTTATAATTTTTGATTTTATACTGGGGGAACCTCTGGGTTGGTTTCAAGATCCCTTGGTAAGTATTTTCTATTTGGGAGTAATTTTTACGCTTTTCATTTTAAAGCCTTGGTGGGGATTAGTAGCCTTAGTAGCCAGTCAAGTCTTGGATAATGTTTCTGTTTTTGGTATCAGGCCCTATCAGTGGGCGTTAGTTTTTCTGATAGCGGCTTTATTTATTAAGGCTTTTCCCGATTGGCGGAAATCTTTTAAAAATTTCTTTGTCTTTTTAAAGAAAAATATTTTTTTCAGCGGTTGCCTATTTCTGCTTGTTCTCTCCAGTTTATTGGGTTTGTCTAATTCGGCTGCTTTTTCTTTCTCTTTAAAACAGACAATCGTTTTGGCAAGCTCAATTTTAATTGCCTTTTTAATTTTTTGGTGGGCTGAGAAAAAGAAAGAGGGCAAGAATCAAGTTATTACAGCTTTTCTTTTTTCTTCCATTCCGGTTTCTCTTTTTGCCATTTATCAAAATATAGCTCACGAAAAAGGTTGGGAAAGTTTTGAAACCATGGCGGCTCGTCCCAATGCTTCTTTCTACGAACCTGACTGGCTGGGGATGTATTTGGTTTTAGTCTTGGCTTTTCTGTTGCCCCAAGCGGTAAAAAAGATAAATAAGAAAATCAATTTTGGAATTTGGCTTTTAATTTTGCTAAATGTTATTGCTCTTATTATTTCGGTTGCCAGGGCCAGTTGGCTGGCAGCTATCGCCGGAGGATTAATTTTTATCGGTTGGGGAACGGTTGCTTTTCTCTTTAAGAAAATAAATTGGCTGGAATTCAAGAGAGTGCTGACGGTATTCGCCGGCTATTTGGCGGTATTCGCTGTTGCTTTAATTTTGATTGAGAGCCTGAAACTAACCCGCTTTGACTTAAAAGATCGCTTCCGGAGTATTTATCAAGGGGAGCATGTTGTAACAATCGCCCAAAAAGAAGAGCCTTATGATAAGCGAAAAATAGATTTGGAAGAGATTGAAAAGTATGAACGGGCGGGCTATAAAATTTACGAGCAAAAAGTTTCGGATGAAAATATTGAGTCGCGCTTTGAAGCCTATGCTTCCAATTGGGAGATGGTTAAAGAGCATTGGTTGGCAGGGCAGGGGCAGGGAGCTACTTTAACCCAGCGTGATTTTGTTCATAATGCCAATAATATTTTTTATGAATGGTGGATTGCGGGAGGAATTTTGGGGTTAGTCGCTTTCTTGATGTTGCTGGGAGGCATTTTAAAGGTTCCATTTTTTGATTATTGGTTCGTTAAAAATACTTCTTTTGATTTTTTTCTCAATCAGGCTGTTTTATTAGGAGGGATTTCGGGAATTATAATTACTAATTTCTTCAATTCCGGAATATTTTTTACCCCTCTCTGGATTTTTTTGGGGATTGCCTATAGTCTAAAGAATCAAGAGGGGACAAAAGGTAAAAAGGGAAATTTTTCTAAAAAATAAACAAAAAAAGACAGATGAAAATTTTTCTTGATGTTAGGAAAATTGGAAAAAGGCAAACCGGGGATGAAACCTATATCACCAATCTGGTAAAAAATCTTATGGAAATTGATAAGAAAAATTTTTATTATCTTGGCACTGATTCTTATGAAAGTGAATCTTTAATCAATAATATTTTAGGAAAACTGCCCAAAAATTTTAAAATGGTTGCGCTTACTCCCGGGAATAAACTTTTTTGGACAAGTTATGTTCTACCTCATTTTGCCAAAAAGAAAAAAATTGATCTGGTCCATGTTCAATACCTAGTCCCCCTAAGATTATCTTCCAAAATAAAATTGGTTACCACTATTCATGATATTTCTTTCAGAGAAAAGGGGATTTGGATTTCCGCCAAGGACCGCTTTATTCTCAATAGATTTATTCCCAAAGGTTTAAAAAAAGCTGATCGGGTTATTAGTATTTCTGAATTTACAAAAAAAGAGATTCTAAATTCTTACAAAAAAATCTCTCCGAATAAAGTAAAGGTAATTTATAATGGGATTAGCGATAAATTTAAAACTCAAAATAATTTCAGCTCTAAGGATCTTGAACGGATCAAGAATAAATATAATTTTAACGAACGTTATATTTTTCATTTGAGTTCACTCCAGCCGAGAAAAAACATTCCTTTCCTAATTAAAGCTTACCGTGATTACATTTACCAGTATCAGGATAAAAAGACCTTATTGGTTATTGGGGGAGAAAGAGGTTACAATTTTGATAGCCGGATTGACAATTTATTAAGGGATTTAGTGCTTAAAGAGAAAGTAAGAATGGTAGGTTATCTTAAGGAAGAAGATCTGCCGGCAATTTATGCAATGGCAGCTGCTTATATTTCCCCCAGTGCTTACGAGGGATTTGATCTCCCTTTAGGAGAAGTTATGCGAAGCGGAGTGCCCATTATTGCATCGGACATACCTTGCCACAGGGAAATATTGGGGAAAGCGGGGATTTTAGTAAAGCCCGAAAATGGCAAAGTTTTTTCTCAAAAAATTAACGGAGTTTTAAATGATGGGCCCTTGAGGAGCAGATTGATTTCAAAGGGGCTTAAGAGAGCAAAAGATTTTAGTTGGAAGAAATGTGCTGCAGAAACTCTCAAGTTATATCAGGATTGTTTGGCTTCTTGAATTAAAGCTTAGCCAAACTTTCATTTTATTAAAAGTAACGGAATATTTTATTTCATGAAACCGGAAGTTTCCATCATAATTATTTCTTGGAACGGGAAAGAAATCTTACGGCAGTGTTTAGATTCCATTTTTAACCAGAAGGTTGCTTTTGATTATGAAGTGATTGTTGTGGATAACGCATCCCAAGATGGGACGGTAGAAATGATTAGAAATAATTTCAAGCAAGTTAGGCTGAAAACAAATGAAAAGAATTTGGGTTTTGCCGCCGCCAATAATTTAGGGATAAAAATGGCCAATGCTGAATTTATTTTTTTGCTGAACCAAGACATAGAATTAGAACAAGGAGTTTTAGAAGGATTGGCCCGATTCTTAAAGAAAAATTCCGGCAATAGAATAGCTGCGGTGGCCCCGATGCTTAACTATCCAAATGGCGATCTCCAAATGAGCTTAAGGCCCTTTCCCACTCCTCGAAATGTTTTAAGTGATGCTTTTTCTTTTGGTAAAAAGCATGCGCAATATTACGACTACCAAAAAAATCAAGAGGTTGATCAGCCGATGGCTTCTTGTCTGATGCT
>JAGYOS010000096.1 GCA_018399475.1 bacterium | reverse complement strand
ATCCGCCTTAAAATATTTTAGAAAATAAAAAACAAGCCTGTAAATTCAACGGCTTGTTTTTTATTTAACATTTGATTAAGCAGCTTCGGTAAGTTTAGAGATAGGGGAAAAAGTAAAATTAAGAATTTTCTCCCAATTGCTTTTTTTCTTCTTCAATAATTTTATCCATTGCTTTTTCGTCTTTTTCTTGCATAATTTTAAATTTTCTTTTCAGATTTTCAGTAATTAAGTTGAGCATTTCCGGATTTTCTTTTATTAGTTCTAAAACAGGTTCTATTTCTCTCTCACTGACCACTTCAGCAAATGAATCCCAGATTTGTTTGTCCACTCTTTCTAAAGAAGATTCTTTGATGATTTGTTTTAACTCTTTTTTAAATTCCATTTTTATTAGATTTATTTTTTCTTTTTAATATCTGATTCTTTCAGCGATCCCTCTAACTCTTTGAGCGGCGATTGATGCCCTGTAAGCGGCAGCGTCTCCGCCTTCAGTTCCGGATTCCCGAGCGGCTTTATAAGCTCTTTCTGCCAAATTTTCCGCTCTATCGGCTAATCTTTCTACATTTCTAATAGCTCTTGTTTTAGCGTAATTAAAGCTTCTTCTATCCCTTTCTGATTTAGCCGTATCCATTTTCCAGGCGGCTTCTTCAGCATTCCGGGCTTCTCTTTCCGCCTCTCTAACATATTTTTCCGTTTCTCTGGCGTATTCCGCCGCCTTTTCTTTGTATCTTATTTGGCGGTCGCTTTCTTTTATTCCAAAGAGTTCTTGGATTTTTCCCAATTCTTTCAAACTTTTGTCAATCTCTCGGCGGTATTTTCTAACATTTCTATTAGCTTGGCTAATTTCTCTGGCGGATTTCCCCAGTTCATCGAAAAAATTACCCGCTCTTGCTTTCCCGGGCATGGTTAAAGATCCGGCCATTATTGTTGCTCCCAGAGTAACGGCCAGCAGAGCTCCTTTAAGTTTTTTCCCTTTAGCTTTTTCTGTCACGGATTTCTCCGATTTTTCCATCGGTTTTCCCTCTTTGTTTCCCTCTGCTTCTTCTTTTGCCAGTTCCCGAGCTTCTTTTTCCACTAGAGGCTTTAATTCTTTGATTTTTTCGGCAAATTCTGCCGACTCTTCTTCCGTTGCACTTTCTGTTTGCTCTTCTGAAACATTCTCCTCCTTTTGGCCCGGAACTGTTTCCGGCTGATTGTTGACTTTTTCCTCCTTGATTTTTTCAAAAGGGTTGCTCATGATTTTTATTTAATTATTTTATTTTTAATTTAAACAATAAGAAGAATGTTTTATCTTCTCTATTATACTTTACCGGGGGAATCTTTCAATTCTTTCTAAAATTATTTTAAAATACCGGCTATTTTAGGCTCCAAATTATGGAAAATATTTTCGATTTCTTCTTTAGCTTTCAGATCTGTTTTTAAGATAGGAGTTAAAGAGCTAATAGCTTTAAATATTTTCTTGTCATAAGTTATCTTCCCTAAAAAATTTTGGCCGGCCCATTTTTCTATTTCAGTGCTTAATTCAGAATTTATATCCCATTTATTAATAACTATGCCGTAAGGTATCTTAAAATGTTTTACAATATCCAAAGTCCTTTGCATATCGGTAAAGCCTGAAGGAGTTGGTTCAGCAATCAGAACGGCGAAGTCAGCGCCCTTAAAAGCCGCAATCACGGGGCAACCGGTGCCCGGAGCGGAATCAATGATCACTATTTCAGAGTTAAATTTGTCAGCCTCAGCTTTTATTTGGTCTACAATTTTGCCGGAGCCTGTCTCACCGGGAAGAAGCTGCCCTGATACAAAAGAGAAACCATTTTGATTTTTTTTAATTTTAATTTCCCCGTTTTGGACGGGTTCCAATTTAATTGCTTTTTGAGGGCAGACTGCTTCGCACGCCCCACAGCCTTCACAGAGAAAAGGATTCAAAACAGGTTTGCCCGCTTTCATTTTTAAAGCTCCGAAGCGGCATTTTTGCGCACATAAGCTACAGCCATTGCATTTGTCCAAATCAATTTTTGGTTTTGCCGAAGCTTCAACAGGTAAAATCTTATCCCATTTATCTATTCCTCCCAACCAAATTGCTAAATTGGGAGTATCGGCATCACAATCAGCTGCCGTAATAGCGTGTTTTTCAGCCAAGAGTGTTGCCAAAGTTGAAGTCAACATTGATTTTCCAACTCCTCCTTTTCCCGAAGCGATAACTAAATTCATCTTTAATAAAGTTATTTATTTTTTAATTGTTTCAAATTATTCTTCTTATTTCCCGGAATTTCTAAGAGATATTTACCTATTTTAATGAAATTGATTCTATCTCCGGAATTTTAAATTCCGCCAAGAGACCCTTTGAATAAGCTTTTACTAATTTTTCCGAATAGGGGATTCCTTTTTCTATTTTAATCCCAAATTTTTGGGCCGTTTTTTGAATTTCTTTTTTATCTCCTAAATTTGCTTGATTTAAAATTATTTTAACCGGCAATTTTATTTTTTGGCAGAGATCTAAAATTAAATTCAAGTCGTAATTACCCATAGGAGTCGGTTCGGTTACCGCATAAGCGGTCCTGCATCCCAATAGAGCGGAGATTACCGAACAATGTGTTCCGGCTGCCGTATCAAAAAGAATTAAATCGGCTCCCACTTTTTTGGCCAGTTTCAGGGCTATTTTTTTAGTTTGTTTTACAATCGGGCTGGTTTCTTCCAGCCGGGGTTTTGCTTTGCCCGTAACTAGCCATAATTGAGAATTTATTTTATTGGAAAAAATTTTGCCGGTTGTTTCTTTTTGAGTAAAAATTGCTTTTTTGGGACAAACAATTTGGCAAGCTCCACAAGCCGAACATAAATCTTTAATAAAAACGGGGTATTCTCCAGGGGCTTGGAAAATAGCGTTATTCCTGCAGGTTCTGACACAAATGCCACTGCGGACAAGCGGTGTTTTTTTAGAGGCGTGTTCTTCTTCATTCAAGGAAACGCACTTGTCGCATTTCTTTTTATCCAATTTTGGAAATTCGGCAAAAGTTTTTGCTAGCGGTTTGGTTAATTTTTCTCCCAATAATAAATAATCATTGGGACATTCTACGTCACAGTCGCAAAGAATTACCTTCCTGCCTTGTCTAGTCAGAGAATTGGCTAAAAGAATACTAATCGTTGATTTTCCCGTTCCTCCTTTGCCTCCGGTAATGGCTATTTTATCTATTTTTTTAATCATTTTTCTTTAAATCTTGAATTAATTCCGCTAGTTTTTTTTCAGGGTTGATGATTGCCACTTCAATGCCGAAATTTTCCAATCCTTGCCGGGCGTTGTCTCCTATTTGGCGAGTTATTATTTTATTAGCTCTTACGGCTTTGGCAAATCTAATTCCATGTGGAGCTCCGTTTTTGGATCCGTCTTCAAAATATGGATTCTGAAGATATTTTTTGGTTAAAATTTTACCGTCTTTTACATCTATTAGGAGATAACGGCCTTCTCCCATTTGTTTTCCAATTTCACCGCCTTCTAGAGGAATAATGATCCGTTTTCCTTTTTTGGGAGGTCCTATCTTTTCAAAACCTTTAAGAGTTCCTATTTTATCTCCAAATTTGGTTAAAATAACGCTTCTGGCCATTTTGTAAGATTCAATTGAAATGACTATGTTTTTTAATTCGGGGATATTTTTTAACAGTCTTTCTTCTAACGTTTGGGTTACTTCTTGGACAGCTTCCACTTTTAATTTCGGAGGAAGTTTGATTTTGATTTCGGCAAAATTCAAAGAGCCAACCTGCCTGCTTTTTATGTCGGCAATTTCTATTTTATGAGAGAGACAAATTTTTCTAATTTTTTCTTCCAAATCTTTGTTAGCAACATCCAACAAAGAATCGGTTATTTCTTTTCCTACTTTGAAGGCCTCAAAAAGAATATAGATTCCTACTAACAGAGCGATGATGGCATCAGCTAAAGCAAAATATCTTATAAGACTAATTCCAATCAATACTCCGACTGAAGAAAGAGCGTCGGCTCTTGAATGCTCGGCGTCGGCAATTAAGGCCAAGCTTTTTTCTTTGGCTCCGTATTTAAATTTAAGCCTGGCTAAAAACTCGGCGATTATGATGGAAGCGATGACTACTCCTATTGCTCCCGCATTCAGTTCTACCGCTTCTTCTTCAAAAAACCGCATAATTGCTTCGTAAAGAATCCAAATGCCGGAAATTGCCAGTAGTACGGCTACAAAAAGACCTGCTAAGCTTTCCGCTTTCCAATGGCCGTAAGGATGTTTAGCGTCTTCCGGTTTTTTAGCCGTTCTCAATCCCAGAAAAGTAATAAAAGAAGAGATAACATCCAAACTGGAGTGAATTCCGTCAGCTACCAAGGCCATACTGCCGGTAGAGAATCCAAAAAGCAGTTTGGCAAGCCCTAATCCGAAATTTCCAAAAACACTAATTGTGGAAACAATTTGGGCGTTCATTTTAAA
>JAGYOS010000095.1 GCA_018399475.1 bacterium | reverse complement strand
CAGACTTCTTCAAATTATTGATAAGAAAACAACTCTTTTGAGTGCTTTTAAGGTAGTAGATGATATTTTAAGGCAAGGAGTTCAAGGCATTTCTGACATTATAACCGTTCCGGGCGTCGTTGCCGTTGATTTTGCCGATGTAAAAGCGATCATGCAAGATGCCGGTTCGGCATTGATGGGAATCGGCAAAGCTTCGGGTGAAAATAGGGCCGTTGAAGCCGCCAAACAAGCTATTAATTCTCCTTTGCTGGAAATGTCAATTGATGGGGCAAGAGGTGTTTTGTTTAATATTAGTGGTGGTTCGGATGTAGGAATGTTGGAAATAAATGAAGCCGCCAATGTTATTACTGAAAATGTTGATCCTAACGCCAAAGTTATTTTCGGTGCGGTTTCCAGAAAAGAAGAAGGCAAGAAAAAAGGAGAAATAAGAATTACCGTTATTGCTACCGGCTTTGAAGAAGAGGGCGGTTTAGGAAATACTCCCAGTTCTCAGGAGGAAACCCCCGTTAATTTTCAACAACAAAATTCAATGACTATTGCCGGCTCCGGCGAGGATGTTAAAGAGAAGCTTGAAATTAAACAAGCTGAAAAACCTCAAGAAAAACCCAAAAAGAGAGTAGAACATTTTGTTGAGAGAAATGAGGAGTTGAGCAAGGAAGAAGAAGATGAGCGGGAAATTCCGGCTTTTATCAGGAGGAAAATGATGAATAAAAAATAAAAATGGTTTTCGTTAATCGGTAATCTCAAAAATTTTATATAAAAAAACGGGCGCTCAGCGCCCGTTTTTTTATTATTTTCTGAAAAAATATTATAGGTAATTATCAGGACAGCGGTATTGGTTTTTCCGGAAGCTTGATAAATACAAGGGGTTGACCTGTTTTTTAATTGTGTTATATTGTTTTTGCAATATACAACATATAGTATAAAAATAGCAGGAATACACTTTTAGATGCTATTTTAGCCCAACCCAATTTTTTAAAGCGAACCAATGAAGTGCCCTTTTTGCGAAAGTCCCAATACCAGTGTTATAGATTCCAGAGAAGCGGAAGACGGCAAAATAGTTCGCCGGCGTAGAGAGTGTGATGATTGCAAAGCGCGCTTCACTACTTATGAAAGGCCGGAGCTAACCGATATTTTGGTTCTCAAAAGAAAAGGGGAAAAGGAAAATTACCAACGGGAAAAAATAGAGTTGGGCATCAAAAAAGCGCTTGAAAAAAGGCCGATCAGCAATCAAAAGATAGAAGAATTAGTGGATACCGTAGAAAGTGAAATTTTTGCTAAAAATAAAAATATAATTTCCAGCAGGGAAATCGGCTGCTTGGTTATTGAGGAACTGGAAGCGGTTGATAAAGTGGCTTGCTTGCGTTTTCTTTCCGTCTATCGTTCCTTTGGCTCTTTGGAAAGTTTTAATAAAGAAATAAAAAAATTAAAAAGAAAAGATGGTAGTAAAAGAAAAAGTAAAAGTAAAAAAAAGTAAAAAGAACTCTCTTGCTGGAAAAGCTTCTTCGGTTGATTTTTTGAAAAAAGGTCCGGGGAGAAGTCAAGACGAAAAAGTTGTTTCAGCTACCGGACTTGGAAGTAAAAAAAATGGCAGAAAGAGAAAATTTGCCGGCTCAAAGATAAAAGCAAAAGCAAGCGGACAGCTGGATCTCTCTAAAGATTTTATAAAAGATGTTACCGACACCGCTCTTTTTGTTAAAACCAGCAGTGATGATATTGAAAATTGGAATATGGAAGCCATTGCTGTTAGTTTAGTTAAAGAAACCGGGCTTTCCGCCAAGCGGGCCAATGAAATAGCTTCCAAAGTTGAAGAAAAAATTTTAAAGGCTGATTTAAAAAACGTTACTTCTAAACTTATCAGGGAACTGGTTAACGCAGAACTGGTGGAAAGAGGTTTGGAAGAAACTAGAAAAAAATATTTGCGTCTGGGATTTCCGATTTATGATGTTAAGCAAATTGTTGAGAACGAAAGTAATAAAGACAATGCCAACGTACCTCACGGTCCGGAAGCTACCAATTTAACCCTGGCGGAGGGCATTAAAAAAGAGTTTGCTTTATTGCGGGTCTTTTCTCAAGAGATCAGCGACGCTCATTTAAACGGGGATATCCATTTGCATGATTTGGGAATGGTTGACCGGCCTTATTGCAGCGGCCAATCTTTGGAATATGTAAAAAAATACGGTCTTGATTTAACCACTTCCCTTTCCCAAGCGAAACCGGCCAAACATCCCGAGGTTTTAATCGGGCATTTGGTTAAATTTTCAGCGGCTCTGCAATGCCATTTTTCGGGAGCTATCGGTTGGGATGCCGTTAATTTATTCTTGGCTCCTTATTTAGTAGGCAAAAGCAAAAAAGAATTGCGGCAGCTGGCTCAGGTTTTGATTTATGAGTTTTCTCAACAGTCCGTGGCTCGCGGAGGGCAGGCTATTTTTTCCGATCTCAACATTTATTGGGAAATTCCGGACCATTTCAGAGAGGTTAAAGCCATTGGCCCGGGAGGTAAATATACCGGTAAAAAATATAAGGATTACGAAAAAGAAGCTCAGGGATTTGCCAACGCTCTTTTTGAGGTTTTCCAAGAAGGTGATGCTTCCGGTCGTCCTTTTTTCTTTCCTAAACCCCTAGTTCATATCACAGAAAGGTTTTTTAAAACAAAAGGCCACCAAAAATTTCTTAATTTTATTTCAGCAGTCGCCGCCGACAAAGGATCCACTTATTTTGTTTTTGACAGAAGGAATGAAGCTAAAATTTCCGAATGTTGCCGCCTTTCTTTTAAATTGAAAAAGACGGATATTGACGACGCTAAAACTCCCTGGAAAATGAGGTATTCGGCGTTGCAAAATATTTCCATTAATTTGCCAAAGATAGCTTATCGGGCTCAAGGAGATGATAAAAAACTTTTTTCAATTTTAGCTGATAGAATGGAGTTGATTGCCAGAGCGCATCGGGAGAAAAGATTATTTTTAGAAAATCTTTTAAAGAAAAAAGATAATGGCCCCCTAGGCTTGCTAACGGTTCAAAAAAAGGACGATAAGCATCCTTATTTGAGGCTTTTTCGCTCAACTCATTTGGTGGGAATTGTCGGTTTAAACGAGATGGTTCAGGCTCATATCGGAGAGCAATTGCATGAATCCAAGGAGGCTTTAAGGCTGGGGCTGAAAATTATCGCTGCCATGAAATTGCAATGCGATAAAATGTCTAAGAGATACGGCCTGAATTTTGTTTTGGAGCAAACGCCGGCGGAGACGACAACTTACCGTTTTGCCAAATTGGATTTGAAATGGCACCCCCGGGAAGCGGAAAAAGTGGTTAAAGGGGTTATAGAAAATGATGAAGTTTATTATACCAATTCCACTCAATTAAACCTTTCCGCTCCGATGGATCCCATTGAAAGAATAAGGATAGAAGGAATGTTCCATCCCTTGATTGATGCCGGAGCGATTTCCCACATTTGGCTAGGAGAGTCCCAACCGCCAGCAGCCAGTTTGGCTAATTTTGTGGAGAAGACTTTTCATTTGACGGAGGCGGCCCAAATTGCTTTTTCACCGGAATTTACTTATTGCAATGATTGTGGGAAAACCGTCCGAGGCATTTTTGCCTGAAATCTAAATCTTTTTATAATTTAAAACATTAAACAAAAAAACAATGTCCAATGAAAATAACGGCCATTTGATTACAAAATGCCCTTATTGCGGCTCAAAAAATGTTGATCAAATTACTAGAGTAACCGGCTTTTTTTCCAAAGTCAGCATGTGGAACAAAGGCAAGGTGGCGGAATTGCGGGACAGGGAAAAGAACATGAATAAAAGATACTTAGGATAGATGTTTAAAAATATAAAAATTGGCGGGATAGAACCGGCCTCAATGCTGGAGAGACCGGGTTTTATTTCCGCCATTGTGTTTCTGCTAGGTTGTAATTTCCGTTGCCCTTTTTGCCATAACCCCGAATTGGTAACCACCACTGAAGAAATTACTCTTTATCCTACTGAAGAAGTGCTGAAAATGCTAAAGGCCAAAAAAGGCTGGGTTGATTCAGTTATTTTTACGGGAGGGGAACCCACCCTGCACCCCGGTTTGCCCTTATTAATAAAAGAGGTTCGGAAAATGGGGTTTCAGGCGGGACTGCATACCAACGGGACCAATCCCGCTATGCTTAAAGATTTGTTGGCTGAAGATTTATTGAGTTATGTTGCCATGGATGTTAAAAACAGGCCGGCTAAATATGGAGAAACGGTTGGCATAAAAGATTTTGATGTTGAACCCGTTAAAGAAAATGTTAGATTGATGCTGAATGCCAAACCGGAAGTAGATACTATTTTCAGAACTACCGCAGTTCCCGATTTGGTAACAGAAGAGGATATTGAAGAAATCGGTAAATGGATAAAAGGAGGTAAAAAAGCCGCCCTGCAGCAATTTCGCACCTTGAAGTGTATTGATAAAGAATATGAAAAGAAAACTCCTTACAGTAAAGAAACTCTTAATAGAATGGCGGATACTTTGGAAAAGTATGTTGACCAAGTGGAAAGAGAATTTATCTAAAAAGTCGGGAATTCCAACAAGCAATTATTACCTTAAATAATTTACAGCTTTCTATTTTTAATTTTTTAATTTTATTGCCATGAGGCTTAAAGTTTTTACCAAAGGTGACTGCCCCAATTGTCCCCCCGCCAGAAAGTTAGCGGCCGAATTACAAAAAGAAGACAAATTGGAAATTAAAAGTTATAATGTTGACGAACCGGAAGGTTTGGCGGAAGCTCAATTCCATACAATTCTAGCGACTCCTAGTCTTATTCTTTGCGATGAGGCTGACGATGAAATAGCTTCTTGGAGAGGTGCGGCCCCTTCAAAAGAAGAGATTTATAAAAAAATGGCTTAAGTAATAATTTTAGCCTCTCTCCAAAAAATTTTAAAAAAAGGCAAAAGCCTTTTCTCTTCTTAAAAGTTTTTTAGAGCATCCAAGCTTTCGGATATTCGGATATTAAGAGCAGTTTATTAAATATGATAATAGAAGTAAAAGTTATCGCCGGCGCAAGCAAAATTTCGGTGAATAAATTGGAGAGGGGAAAATATAAGGTAAAGCTTACTGCTGCCGCTGAGAAAGGAAGAGCCAATCAACAGTTAAAAGAAATTTTGGCTGAGTATTTTGGGATAGCTTCCGGTAAAGTGGAAATTTTTAAAGGTTTTGGCAAACCTAACAAATTGATCAAAATAGCTGAAAAATAATGAGACTGGAGAAAAAAATCGCATCTAAATTATTATTGGGTCTTTTCTTGATAGCTGTCTTAATTTTTTTAAACGGCAAAGGATTTCTAGACCCTTTTAAATATTTTGCGTCGGATGTGGCAGTTTTAAGCTCGGGAAAATTGAGAGAAGGAACAGGTGGTTTAAAAGATTTTTTCAAAGCCGTTTTTTCTCTGAATAAAATTAAAAAGGAAAATGAAAAATTGGCGGAGTTGGAGTTAAAGTTGCTAAGTGCCAATCAAGAGAGAAAAGAATTTGAGTTAGAGAATATCGAGCTTAGAAAGCAATTTGAGCTTTTGCCAAAGGATAGTTTTAAATTATTGGCGGCGGAAGTTATTGCTCAGGATCCTAATTCTTCTCAAGAGTTTATTTTGGTAAATAGAGGATCCAAAGACGGAGTGGTTAAAGGAACACCGGTTATTGTCTATAATAAAATTTTAATTGGAGAAGTTTATGAAGTCCAGCCGCGGAAATCCAAGATTCTTCTCTCTGTCAGTCCTTTAAATGTTTTTGGAGCTTCTCCGTCAGAGGATAGAGTAGTAGGAATAGCCAAGGGAAAATATAATTTGGAAATTATTTTGGATCTTATCCCCAACCAAACAGAACTCAATTCCGGAGAATCAGTTATTACGGCCGGCAAAAACCAAAAATATCCGGAAGGTCTCTTGGTTGGGAAGATAGTCAAGGTGGGGAAGTCAGCTGATGGACTTTTTAAGCAAGCTGTGGTAAAACCTTTTTATTCAGCCAATGAACTGAAATTTGTTTTTTTAATAATGAATTTAGAATAAAACTGCTTTTCCATTTCTGGTTTTTCAATTTTCGGCGTTTCTTTAAATAAATTTTTCAAGCTTTTATTCTTGTTGGGGCTCTTAGCTCAGTTGGTAGAGCACCTCGCTTGCATCGAGGAGGCCGGGGGTCCAAATCCCCCAGAGTCCACTGCAGAAATTATAAATTAGAAATTATAAATTAGAAATTTAAAATTCCTCAGTCCCTTTTCACCCAAATGATGACCAGCCTCTGGTTGGCAACCACTCAGACACCTTTTCTCTTTTCCTGTCATCCTTGTAGATGTTAGGTAATTCGTTGACAGATAT
>JAGYOS010000094.1 GCA_018399475.1 bacterium | reverse complement strand
AATCCAATCCTTTTTGGATTTTTCTTTTGTAAATTAAAGTATCAGCTATATCTTTTTTCTCTTCTAAAGATTCTTTTTCCAAGCTTAAAATTTTATTTTCATCAGCTTCGTACTCAGCATCTATTTTCTTTTTAATTTTTTCTCTGATTTTCTCAAAAAACAATTTATCTTGTGGAGACAGAGATTCTCTGCGTTTAAAAAGCTGCTCATCAAAACGCCAAAAAGTAGGCGTAGCTCTTTTTTCTTTCTCTTTTTGTTTATCTCCCAATTCTAATTGCTTATCAGCAGGAAGATAATTTTCCATTTCTTCTCTTACTTCTTTTCTTTGTTGATAATATTCAGGACTTTTCATTTATTGAATTTAAAAGATTTAAAGGAAGATTTTGATTTTTTATACTATAACAAAATTTTATAACTAATAGACATAAAAAACAACTAGTTGGATTGCCATACAAAAATGCAGAAATTAAATTTTATTGCTTCTTTTTTAAAAGAGAAGAAGAGATAAAAATACTTAAAATGTTTTAATAGCTACTCTCTTGGCAAAATTTTAAATAATATTCTTTTTACAGCTTTAATTCTAAATACTCGCAATCTCTATCCCCCAGCCAATTTTTTACATCTCTTACTTTTTTAAAGCCATAACGATCAATAAGTATTTTGTTTAATCTTTTGTTTATGCCATGCATGCCTACTTTTTCATATCCGCCTTCTAAGGCTTTTTCTTTTAATGGATCCAGGCCTTTTTTGAGAGATATTTTCCCTAGATCTCCAGCAACTGATTCCAGATAAAGAGTCCCTGGATCTCCTGTAAAATCAGGATCTTCCAGACCGGCATTTTCAAAGTTAGCCAAAGCATCAATAGCCGGTTTGCTGGAAAAATAGCCGATTATTTTCCCTTTCTCTTGAAAAAACATTTGGATTCCCTTGGTATTGCTAAGAGATTCTATTAGGTCGGAAAGAGTTGAAGATTCATCTTCTTTAAAATTTTCTCTTTCAATTTCTTCTATTTGCTGAAGTTTTTCTTCATTTACAATATCAGGCCTTTCTCCTCTTTTTATTTGATTCAAGAGTTCTGGAGTATATTCTAAGAATACATTTTCTCCGTTAGTATCTAGAATGATAAAGCTTCCTTTCTTCAATTTTTGACTCTCCTTTTTTTCTTTTTCTTGATTTTCTTCATAAATACTAGCTAAATTAGTATGGTTAAAAGCTTCCAAATAATATCTGCCGGCTCTTTCACCGGAGCTAGAAGCATAATCTTCTAAATAACCTCCCACTTTGTTAATGGGAGCCGTTGGAAAACTGGATAAATGATCAATTGCTACATCATTAGTTCCTACTTGAGCTAAGCCAGCCTTGGGAATATCCAATTTTTTAGCGTAATCAGCTATGAATTTAAACATATTATCCCGAATGGCATTATTGATTTTAGGGTCAGTCGTATAATCGTTGTGTACTTCAAAATTATCTCCTACTAAAATTGGCTCACCATTATTATCTCTGGAAACAAAAAGCCAGACTTGAGCAATGGGATCTTTTTTTGATTGGTCCAGCACTTCGGCTACTTGGATGCCTTGGTCAACTAAGAAATGCATTACTGTGGCCGGATCATAAGTAGTAAACTCTCCAGGATGAACAGCATCTTTGACACCAACAGAAATGCAGCAATGGGTATAATTTCCTTGAAACAAATCTTTTTTAGGATCTCTATCCCATAATTTAACCCTGAAATTATTCAAAACTATTTCAGTTTTCTCTTTTTCTTCTTTAAAACTTTCAATAGCCTCTTTCAAATGGCTTAAATGTTCTTCAATTTGGTTCCAATTTAAATCGAGAGACTGTTCTTTTTTATCTTTTAATCCATTAATTCTAAGAGTAAGATTATCAAAATGCTCTTTTAATTGAAGGTATTGCCAAGAGTTATTTATACCTTTTTTGTTTTTGCTCCCCTCTAGAATATGAAGCAGAGGTTCATATTCCCTATTGCTTAAATGGCTTTTAAGATTTTCTTCTATTATTTCTTTAAATTGATTGACTCTAGCACTTAAAATGTTTTTTAGATGGGACGTATTGTCTAATTTTCTCTCATTAGAAACATTGAAGTCCCGGACTGCTTCATAATTAAGCCAATCCTGCCAAGAAATGCCCACTTCATTAAAAACCTGCTCGTTCTTTTTATTATGTTCAGCAATATCTTTACCTATTTCAGAATTTTGATTGGCATCTGTTATGAATTGTTTAAATCTACCTTCAAAAGTAGCTTTTAGCATCTCCTTGTAAAGTTCTAAGACATTTTCATAATTATTTTCTCCTGTTTTTATTCTTTGCTTTATCATTTCTTCATTAGTGGATAGATTCCCTAGGTATTCAAGCTTCCAATTTTTTAAAGCATCTTGAGGCAGGTTTTCCAATTTAATATCCAAAGAATTAGCAACCTCTTCCAATAAAGTTTTATTTATTTGATTAAGCCAATCAGGATTTTCTTGATTTTCTTCTAGCAAATTAAAGAATAGCTCATTCTTGTTTAATTTTTGGTAAGCTTTGGCAATTTGCAACAGGTCATCTAAATCTTTTCCCTGAAAGTTATTAATGTTTTTTTGCTGCTTGGAAAAATTACCTAGTTCTAGTTTAAAATCGTTATCTTCCAAGATGGGAGCATACACTCCTAAAGAGCTTTCTAATAAAGGAATGCCTTTGCTTTTATGGCTATTAACATAATCAGCGGTTAATTGAGGATTAATGGATTGTAAATTAGCTATTGCTTCACTATGGTTTTGCCACCACTTATCCGTATTCTTAATCCTTTTATTAGAAGGTAGTTCTTCATTCCATATTTTGCTTGATTGTTTAAAGGCCAAATAACTGCCGTAGTATTCTTTGCTAAAAACAGATTTTAGATTTTTATTCTGTTGGAGATTATTTACAATTAGTTGAGTTAAATATTTTTTATCTTCTTCAGGTTTCTGCCCAATGACGGCTTCTATTCTTTCTATCCCTTCTAAATTAAAATTAATCAGACCTGCTTCTTGGGCTGATTTTATTAGGCCGGCATAATCACCCCACCAACCTTTATTTTCCAAATAATCCAATCCTTTTTGGATTTGCTGGGGAGATATTGCTAA
>JAGYOS010000093.1 GCA_018399475.1 bacterium | reverse complement strand
TTTGATATTTATATTTGGAGAAGCGGCAGAGAAAGCAAAATTATTACAGGTACTTATATTTTAAGACCCAATATGACCATCCCGGAAATAGTTGACATTATTACTTTTGGTAAAGCGGAACCTAAAGATGAAAAAATAACCATAATTGAAGGTTGGTCTAATAAAAAAATAGGGGAGTATCTTACTCAAAAAAATATTATCAGCAAGGAAAATTGGGAAGAAGAAACAAAAAATATTGAAAAATATAAATCGCAATATCTTTTCTTGGAAGGTTTGGAATCTTCAAAAGACACCTTGGAAGGATTTTTATTCCCCGATACTTATCTCATTCATCCCGACGCTACCGCGGAAATGATCATTATTAAAATGCTGAATAATTTTGACCATAAAATAACCGACACCATTAAGGCGGATATTGCCAAAAATGGATGGTCGTTAAAAGAAGTAATCACCATGGCAAGCATTATTGAGAAAGAAGCCCCCAAAGAAAATGACCAGAAAATAATTGCCGGAATCTTTTGGCAGCGGCTCTCGGAAGATTATCCTCTCCAATCATGCGCTACCATAAATTATATATTGGGTACCAGTAAAGAAAAATTATCCCTTGCCGACACTAGAATCAAATCTCCCTACAATACTTACATTAATAAAGGATTGCCTCCTGGTCCAATTTCAAATCCGGGCTTAAACGCTATTATGGCCGCCGTTTACCCTCAAGAATCAGACTACTTTTATTTTTTAAATAATCCCGAAACAGGAGAAATAATTTTTTCCAGAACGGTAGATGAGCATGCCCGTAATAAAGAAAAATATAACTTATGAACCAAAAAATCTTTTTAATCTCCGGCTCGGCAGGGGCAGGCAAAGACAGCGTTTTAAAAATTTTAAAAAAAAGAGGTGATTTTTATTTTGTAATTACCACCACCACCAGAATGCCCAGGAAAAAAGAAAGTCAGGGCGATCCTTATTATTTTATCGCTAAAAATAATTTTTTAGAGCTTATTAAAAAAAATGGTTTTTTAGAGTATGAAAATGTTTACAGCGATTATTATTTTGGAGTAACCAAGAAAGAGATTGAGAAAGCTTTCCAGTCAGATAAAAATATAATTTGGCAGATAGATTATCGGGGATCCAAAAATATAATGAAAATGTTTCCCACTCAAACTGTAAGTATTTTTATCCTGCCTCCTTCCCTGGAAATTGCCAAAAAAAGAATGGAGAATAGAAGGGGAGACAGTAAAAAAATAATAGAGGAACGCCTAAAGTTGGCAAAAACCGAAATTGAAGCCAGTAAAAAATACGACTACAGAGTTATTAACGAGGAAGGAGAATTGGAAGGAACAGTTTCCAAAATTTTAAATATTATTCAAAAAGAATCCGCCTAAAACCAAAATATGGCTTTTGAAACTCCCCAAAAAACAATTTTTATTATAGTCAGTCCTTTAAACATTGGCTTAAAAAATGCTTTAGCTGAATTAGAGAAAAAAATACAATTTTATAAAATAGTTCAATTGACGACTCGGCTGAAGAAACCAGCGGAAAAAGAAGGCACGGATTATTATTTTATTTCTTGGAAATCTTTTGAGAAACTGGCGGAAGAAAATAAATTAATAGTTTCTTTTAAAAAAAAGAGTAATTACTACGGAGTTGCCGAAAGCGAGCTGCAGAAAGCTTTTGCCTCAAAGCTTCCCGTAATTTGGATTTCCGGTTTAAAAGAGGCCCTGGAAATAAAAGAAGAAATTCCCAACATTAAAATAATCTTTATTTCCATTCCGCTGGCAATAATAGAAACAGAGATAACGAGAGAAAAAGTTCCTCCGCAAGAGATTCTAAAAACAAAAATAATCAGAGCTAAAAGAGAAACCGATGCAGCTCTCAGAAACGCTGATTCTATTATTGAGAGTAAAGAAATTCAACCGAAAATAATTGCTGAAGAGCTGGCAAAATTAATTCAAAAGAATTAAGCCGGCATTTAATTTGGTTTCTTTTTCTTTTTATTGTATATTTAGAATACAAGTTAGAATACAAATCCCAAAAAACAGAAAAGTAAAAATCCAAAAGTATTTTTAATTTATTTTTTTAATTTAAAATGAAAAAAGGCAAAATAAAGTTATCTGTCGTAATTCCGGCTTATAATGAAGAAAAAAGAATCGGCCCAACCATTTTGGACATTGACCGCTATTTAAGCCAGCAAAATTATATTTCTGAAATTTTAGTGGTAATTGACGGAGCAACGGATAAAACAGCCCAGGTGGTAAAAAAATACGAAGGAATGGTTCAGAATCTAAGAATTATTGATAATTCCGAAAATCACGGAAAAGGTTACGTAGTAAAGCAGGGCCTATTGGAAGCAAGAGGGCAATATCGTCTTTTTATGGACGCCGATAACTCCACCTCCATAGAACACATTGAGAAGGCCTTCCCGCACCTTGAGAAAGACATCCCTGTTGTTATCGGATCTCGAGACCTTAAAGAAAGTAAAATTGCCGTGCATCAGCCAAAATGGAAAGAATTTTTAGGAGATTCAGGAAATTTAATGATTCAATTTTTGGGAGGACTTTGGGGAATACCGGATACTCAATGCGGTTTCAAAATACTTAGTGCGGAGGCAGCAAGAAAAATATGTCCCTTAATGAGAATAAATCGCTGGGGTTTTGATATTGAGATGTTAATCTTGGCAAAAAAAATGGATTTTAAAATAAAAGAAATCCCGGTTGAATGGAAAAATGACCCTGATAGTAAAGTTTCTTTAGGTTCTTATTTCCAAACTTTTAAAGAGTTGTTTCAAATAAGATGGAATATCTTAACCGGCAAATATAAAGAATAATTTTAGTTACCGGGGAATACCTTCTTGAATCAATATAACAATACTTGTCTTCTTTTAAAAAACAAAAGTGCTAGCCCAAATTTAAATGAATCTAAAAAAAACAAAAAAAACAAATGAAGAAAAAGATTCCGTATCGGAGTTAAGACAAGACGTAGTAACGGGTGATTGGGTTGTTATTGCTACCGGTAGGGCAAAAAGGCCGGAAGATTATTTAGAAGAAAATTCTAAAAAATTAGAAACAAAAATCTGTCCTTTTTGCGAACCAAGTATTAGAGAACAAGAACCGGACACTTTGGTTTACTACAAACAAAACAAAGAATGGAGCCTTAAAGTCTTTCCCAATAAATATCCCGCTTTTGCCAGAAGCAAAAGAATAAAACACCGAGAAGAGGGAATTCATTTTGCTATGGATGGAGTCGGCTATCATGAGCTTATAGTAACCCGAGACCACGACAGAGGAGTTCCTCTGCTAATGAAAGAGGAAGTGGCTGAAGTTCTGGATGCTTTTAAAACTCGTTACTTAGATTTGATGAACCGTAAAAGCGTTAATTACATAATGCTTATTGAAAACCACGGTGAGAAATCAGGAGCTTCTTTGGTTCATCCTCATTGGCAAATGTTTGCTATTCCTGTTGTTTCCCCGGGGATAAAATTGGAGCTGGAAGGATCTAAAATCTATAAAAAAAATAAGAAAAGTTGCGTCTTTTGCGATATGCTGAAGCAAGAGTTATCAAGCGGGGAGAGAATAGTAGCCCAAAATGAATCTTTTTTAGCTTTTACTCCTTTCGCCAGCCGGGCCGCTTTTGAAGTCTGGATTCTTCCTAAAAAACACCAACCTTATTTTGAAAGAATAACCGAGCAAGAAGAATTTGAAGCCGCCGAGATTTTAAAGAATGTTTTGGAAAAATATAACACTAATTTAAAAGACGTTTCCTATAATATGTATCTTCAGACCGCTCCCTGCGACGGTAAGGATTATAATTTTTACCATTGGCACATTGAGCTTATTCCAAAAACTTCAGTTTGGGCCGGTTTTGAATTGGGAACGGGCATAGAAATAAGTACCATAGAACCGGAAAAAGCCGCCGAGTTTCTTAGAAAAGAGTAACCTAATCCAATGACCGAAAAAATAATAGAACTTTTGGGAAATATCCCTGAAATTTTTATAGTGGGAATACTGGCAATGTTGCCAATAGTAGAGTTGAGAGGAAGTATCCCGATAGGCATTTTGGAATATAATTTGAATATTCCTTTAGTTTATCTTTTTTCGGTTATCGGTAATTTGATTCCGATAGTTTTTATTCTTCTCTTTCTTGATAAAGTTGATAAATGGCTAAGAAAAAGATCAAAGGCGATGAATACCTTTTTTGATTGGCTTTACAAAAGAACTTATAAAAGGGGAGGAGAACAATTTAAAAAATGGGGAGCAGTCACTTTAATAATTTTTGTAGCTATCCCTTTGCCGATAACCGGAGCTTGGACAGGTTCGGTACTGGCTCTTTTGTTTGACGTTCCTTTTAAAAAAGCATTGTTCCTTATAGGAATCGGGGTTATAATATCAGGAGTGGTGGTAACCACTTTATCACTTACAGCTAAAGGTTTTTTAGGTTATTTATAATTTTTAATATTTTTGAATGCATTTTGTCGCCAATTGGAAAATGAATCCTCCCTCTCTTGCTGAAGCGGAAAGGCTCCTAAAACAAGTTAGAACCCAATTGAGATCAATAAAACAGAATGAGGATTTGGAAGTGGTAATCTGCCCGCCGGCAATTTTTTTCCCTAAAATCGCCAGGCCAAGTAGCTATTTAAAATTTGGAATTCAAAATATCGGCTGGGAAGAAAGAGGAAGCTACACCGGAGAAATTTCAGTTTTAATGGCTAAAGATTTTGGAGCAGATTATTGTTTAGTCGGCCACTCAGAAAGAAAATTATATTTTGGAGAGAATAGCTCTCTCGCCAATAAAAAAATAAAGCTTTGTTTAGAAAAGGGAATTATTCCCATTTACTGCATTGGAGAAACTTTAGAAGAAAAAAGGAAAGGGGAAACCAGAAAAGTGCTAGAGGAACAAATTACAACAGGTTTTAAAGGCATTAATTTGATAGAAGCCAAGCGGGTTATAATTACTTACGAACCCCTCTGGACAATCAGTTCCCAAAGTGGGGGAGAAGCGGAAGATCCGGATAATGTTTTGGCAATAAATATCTTGATAAGAAAAATTTTGCTTGACACTTATGATACAAAAACTGCCAGAGGAGCGAAAATACTTTATGGTGGCAGTATAAATCATAAAAATGTAGGAGATTACCTTAAAAATAATTGTTCTGATGGATTCCTGATTGGCTCAGCCAGTTTAAATCCTTCAGAATTTATTTCCATTATTAGAAAAACTCAAAAATAACAATTAAATAAAATGTTAGCTAACGTTAAAAAAATACTTTTTAATTGCCAAGCGGACAAGAAAGCTATTGGAGCTTTCAATATATCAAACCTGGAAACTTTACAGGCGGTAGTCAACGCCGGAGTAGCTACCAGAACCCCTGTCATAATCCAAATAACAGAAAGCACTCTTGAATATGCGGGAGATTATGAAATAGTCCATTTGGCAAGAAATATAATTGAAAAAAGATCCGGGGGGATACCAATGGCTGTTCACCTTGACCATGGAAGGAGTTTTGAGATTTGTAAAAAAGCGGTTGACTTAGGCTTTAATTCAATAATGATTGACGGATCTCATTTATCTTTTGAAGAAAATAAAAATTTAACAAAATTGGTTACTTCCTATGCCCAAAAATATGGAGTTACGGTTCAAGGAGAATTGGGAACCGTTCCTTATCTTGGAAAACATGCCGTCAATGGAAATTCATCCATTTGGGACGAATATATGACAGATCCTGATCAAGCTGCTGAATTTGTTAATTATACATTAGTGGATACTTTGGCTGTCGGAATAGGGAACGCCCACGGCTTCCAAAAAGAAAGGGACATCCCGGATTGGGACCGCCTGGAAAGCATAGCCGGCAAAACAAAAATTCCTCTTATCCTGCATGGAGCTTCTGATTGGGAAGAAGAAAAAGTAACCAAGGCAATTGAAGGAGGAATAAGCTGTTTTAATGTTGATACTGATATTCGCTTGGCTTTTGCCAGCCAGCTTTGCAATATTTTTGAAAAAAAGTGTATTGTTGAAGATCCTCGAAAAATTATGGGCAGAGTAAGAGACTCCGTCCAACAAAAAGTAGAA
>JAGYOS010000092.1 GCA_018399475.1 bacterium | reverse complement strand
TTTAAATACTTTTTCCGTGTATAATTCTAAAGTTAATTGGGTCGGTGGCAGAGCGGTCAAATGCTCCAGACTGTAAATCTGGCGGCTTTATGTCTACGGAGGTTCGAATCCTCCCCGGCCCACCAAAATTAAATTTTCTCTTTAATCGGATAAAAAAGGCTATCAGTCGGCGTTTTAAATCGGTTTTATCTCTTCCCAGTTTTTACCAACTTTCAAATCCACTCTCAAAGGCACTGCTAATTTAACCGCTTTTTCCATGGTAGCTTTAAGGCCTTTAGCAACTTTTTCCAATTTATTATTGCTCACCTCCAGTAGAATTTCATCATGGACAGAGAGTAAAATTCTGGCATGTTTTTCTAATTTATTTTTCTTCAAGTAAGCAGCCGCTTTGACCATCGCTAGTTTCATAATATCGGCTGCTGAGCCTTGGAAGGGCATATTAACAGCCATTCTTTCTCCACTGGCTTTAGTCTGCCAATTGCTGGATTGAATCTCGGGAATATAGCGTCTTCTGCCAAACATTGTTTCCGTATAGCCTTTTTCACGGGCAGTCTTTTTAGCTTCTTCCAAATATTCAAACATTCGGGGAAATTTCTGTTTGTACTTTTGAATAAACTCCCGAGCCTTCCCCCTGGATATTCCGGCTGAACGAGAAAAACCAAAAAGACTCATCCCGTAAATAAGACCAAAATTTAAAGCCTTGGCGGTATTTCTAATTTGGGGAGTTACTTCTTCTTTCTTAAGCTCGTGAATTTTTCTGGCGGTTTCAGTGTGAATATCTTCATCTTTTTTAAAAACTGTCAGCATCGTTTTGTCTCCCGAGTAATGAGCCGCTATCCTCAGTTCAATTTGAGAGTAATCCAAAGAGAGTAAACTAAAACCTTTTGGCGCCACAAAAGCTCCCCTTATTTTTTGGCCGATTGGAGTCCGAACAGGAATATTTTGCAAATTCGGATTGCTGGAAGACAATCTGCCGGTAGTGGTAATTTCTTGATTAAATTGGGTGTGCAGACGGCCGTCTTTCTCTCCAACCAAGCCAGCTAAGGGAGAAAGATAAGTGTTAAGCAGCTTGGCAAGCTCCCTATAATCAAGAACCAGACGCACTATTTCGTATTTAGAAGCCAATTCTTCCAAGGCCTGGGAAGAAGTTGAATAATAACCGCTTTTCCCTTTCTTTATTCCCTCCGTAGAAAATCCCAAGTCTTCATAAAAAACTTGAGCCAACTGCTGGCTAGAATTTAAATTAAATTTTTGCTTGGCTAACTTAAAAATTTTTCTTTTTATTCCTTTTATTTCTTTCTCACAATCAAAAGCTATCTTCTTTAACTTGGAAAGATTGATCCTGATGCCTAAAAGTTCCATCTCGGCTAAAATTTTCACCAGAGGTATTTCAATCTTATGATAAACAAAATTCAGATTCCGCTCTTTGGAATTTCCGGTACCACTTGTAGTTGCCGGACTAGGGAAAATACCTTTTTTAATTTGTTGTTGAGAAACACTTTTAATCCCTTCTTTATATTTTGAATAAAACTCTTCAATTATTTTTAATCTCTCCGCCAGGTATTTTTTAATATCCTCTTCTCTGCCAATCTTATTTTCTCCGGAAAATAATTCCGTTTGCTCTCCGGATGATTTTTCCAGCCTTTCTAAATTATCAGTCTCGAAACCTTCCTTTTTTGCCAAAGAAAGAAAATCCACTTTTTTTCTCCCACCTTCAAAAAGATAAGCCAAAATTTTTACATCATCCTCCACATTGAAAGAATCTCTCGAGGAAGTTTGAGAGACGCCGGAAAAAACACCAGCCATTTCCAATAACTCAAATTCTTGTTTGAAACCAAAACTGACAATCTTTTTTTGGCTGATAATTTTGATTAACCGACGGATATTTTCTTTATCATTCACATCAGCTATAAAAATTCTAGAATTGCCGGCAGGCATTAGAGCCAAGTATTTAAGCCGGCATTCCGCAACAGTTTTTTCACAAATTTTCAAATCCGGTTTTTCATAAATTGCCATAAAAATTTCCTTTTTAAATTTAGCCAGAAAAGGCAACTCTTTTTCTAATTTTTCTCCCTCTAAAATATCCCGAGGAGTTATTTTCAATTTAGCCTTTTGTTTTTCCCCTGCTCCGCCATTAAGCTTTAATCTTTTCAATAAAGTAAAAAATTCTAAATCTTTTAAAGTTTTTTCCACCTTTCTTTTATCAAAATTACCAAAACGAGCTTTTGCCAAAACGAGCTTAAAAGAAAAATCCGTTTTTATTTTGGCGAGTCTAAGGCTCAAAAAAACATTCTGTTTGGATTTTCTAAGCTTCTTTTCCAAAGCTCCCCCAATTGATTCTAAATTTCGATAAACTCCGTTTACATCTTTATATTTTTTGAGCAAAGCAACGGCGGTTTTCTCTCCTATCCCCAAAGCTCCCGGAATATTATCGGAAGGATCTCCCGCTAAAGCTTTCAAGTCAACTATCTGTTCCGGTTTTAACCCAAACCTTTTTTTAACCGCTGCCACATCATAAAAAACAATATCTTTAGTCCCCCGCCTTAAAATAAAAACCTTGGTTTGATTATCAACAAGTTGGAAAATATCAGCATCTCCGGTAACAATTACGGATTCTATCTTCTTGTCGCGCTTAGCTTCTTTGGCAATTACTCCAACTAAGTCATCAGCTTCCAAGCCTTTCATTGAATAAGTCGGCACCCTAAAAGCTTTCAAAACTTTTTTTACCAGAGGAATTTGTTGATAGAGTTCAA
>JAGYOS010000091.1 GCA_018399475.1 bacterium | reverse complement strand
TGTATTTTTATTTTTTCTCAATAATTTATCAGCTAAAGGAATTTTAGTAATTAAACTGAGATATTCTCCAATAAGCTGGGTTTGGTTGAAGCCTCTTCTCTTTTGTTTTTTAGGATGCATGGGTACCGGGACAATTAAGCTATCAGAAGGTCTCTTAATCTCAAGGTTTTTTTGAATAAGCCGGGCAAGGATTTGAGCCAAATCTCGTGCCAAAAGATAAACGGAAGAATATTTAAGCGAGTGGATCGCTTTTTTTATTAACGGATCGGAGTAATAAGTAAAAACTAAAAGTTGGTCAAGAAAATAAATTTTTTTGCATTTTAAACAAACTTTTCCATTTTCGGAGATATTGTTGCAAAAAGGACAATTTTTATTAGGATAGCGCTCTATTTTTTGGGAACATCGCGGGCAGAGGTAATAACCGGGCTTTTGGCAATTTAAACAATTGATAGGAAAAAGAAAATCCAAAATGAAATTGGCGGTTTTTCTAATAAGCATTTTCAGGCAAATTTAAAAAGCAGAAATAAATTTTAGATTATCCTTTCTAAAAATTTTAGAAAAAAATAATTAAAATTTTTATTTCTGCCAGATTACAGTCACTACCGATCTAAGAAATTATAGGTTTGAATTCTATTTTTTTATTTTTCAATTTTCCTTGAAGGGTCAAGCTTTTTTTATCTTCTTTCTCCAAGATAATTTCAGCCAAAGGATTCTGGATTAATTCTTCAATATTTTTTCTCAATAGTCGGGCGCCTTCTTTTTTATCAAAACTCAAATGAGCTAAAAATTTATAAACATCGTTCCCAAGACTGATTTTTGTTTGGTTTTCTTTAAGCCTTACATTTAACTTCTCAATTTCTTTTTTGGCAATCTTGGCTAAGCCGGAAACGGAAAGAGGATTGAACACAATGATGTTGTCAATTCTATTAACCAGTTCCGGCAGAAGAGTCTCCCGCAAATTTTTGATTGTTGCCGGTTTTGCTTGAAGATTTTGTGTGGTCTTTTTCCCAAATCCGATTATTTCTTCCGTAAAGTTTTTAGTGCCGATATTGGAAGTCATAATAATGATCGTATTTTTAAAATTGATGGTGCGCCCTGTAGAATCGGTTAAAATGCCATCTTCCAATATTTGAAGAAGAATGTTAAAAGCTTCCGGGTGAGCTTTCTCAATTTCATCAAAGAGAATAAGGCTGTAAGGATTATGGCGTACTTTTTCAGTTAAAGCTCCTCCGTCTTCATAACCCACATAACCGGCCGGAGCACCAATCAATTGAGAAACATTATGTTTTTCCGTAAATTCGCTCATGTCTATTCTTAGGAAAGAAGCCGGATTTTTAAAAAGAGTTTCCGCTAGTATTTTGGCAAAATATGTCTTGCCGACGCCGGTGGGTCCTAAGAAAATAAATGATCCTAACGGTCTTTGGGGATCGTTCACTCCGCTAAAAGATCGGCGGATAGTGTTGGCTATTGTTTTTATTGCATGGTTTTGGCTGACTATTTTTTGGGAAAGTTTTCTTTGCAAAGCCAGCACTTCTTTTTTGCTATTGTCACTTATATTTCTTAAAGGTATTCCGGTTTGTCTGGCTATTATTTTTTTGATGTCGGTTTCTGTTATCTTTAATTTTTTGGCTCTTTCTTGTTTTTTTTGCTCCAAGTAAATATCTTTCAGATTTTTATCTAATTTTTTTTCATCTTTTTTTAAATCCAAAGCTGATTTGAATCTATCATCAAAAATTAATTTTTTCTTTAGTTGCTCTATCTTTTTTTTCTTATCCAAACAACGTTTTATCTCCTTGGCTGTTTTGTAGGAAAAATCGTTAGCCTTGGCTTGAGCTTGGGCTTCGTCAATTAAATCAATGGCTTTATCCGGCAAAAAATGGTCGTTGATATAACGTTGGCTTAGAGAAACGGCAGCTTCAATGGCTTTTTTATCTATTATAACTTTATGGTGCTTTTCGTAATTTTTTTGGATGCCTTTAAGAATTTTTTTGGTTTCAACTTCTTGTGGCTCACTGACCGTAATTTGTTGGAAACGGCGTTCAAAAGCGGCGTCTTTTTCAATGTAGCGCCGGTACTCGTCAAAAGTAGTGGCTCCGATAAGTTTTAAGCTACCTCTGGATAAAGCCGGTTTGAGCATGTTGGCGGCGTCTAAACTTCCTTGAGTATTGCCTGTTCCCATTAAGTTGTGGATCTCATCAATAAATAGAATTATGTTTTTATTTTGAGAGGCGTAACTGATTACTTCTTTCATTCTTTGCTCAAATTCTCCTCTGAAAGTTGTTCCGGAAAGAAGTAAGCCGAGGTCAAGCTCATAAATTGTTTTGTCAGCTAACTGGATCGGAACTTCTCCCGAATTTATTTTTTGGGCTAAAGCTGAAACAACGGCGGTTTTGCCTACTCCCGGTTCTCCCACCAAGACCGGATTATTTTTATTTTTCCGCAGCAAGGTATTGATCATTCTTTCAACTTCATCTTTTCTGCCAATAATAGGATGGAAATTGTTGCTTTGATTTTCAAGATTAAGATTGACGGCAAATTTATTAAGCGGATTTGAATCGGTTTGAGACTTGTCTTTAAAATCCAGATTCATATTCATAGATTGGGTAAAGTCGGGTAATTTTCCGAAATCAGTGAAACCCGTTTTTTTATTATTTACAGATGTTTTTTTAGAGCTTGAAATCTTTTTAAAAATTTCCGGATCGTTTTTTCTGCCGGATTTTAAAATGGCGTGTACCAGATGTTCTGTTCCGATGTAGGGATAATGAAAAGATGAAGCCAGTTTGGCCGCTTGGCGAAAAGCTTCTTTCAGCTCTTTGGAAAAAGGAATGTCCCTATCAATTCTGGAATGCCGATAAAAATTAACCGCTGCATTTTTATCAAAACCCAATTCTTTCAAAATGATTTGGCCAATACTGCCTTTTTCCGCCGCGATGCCGGTAAGAAGATGCTCGTTGGAGATTTCTTTGGCTTCTCGGTTAATTGCTATAATTCTAGCGCGGTCTAAGGCTGCTTGAGTGTGGCTGGTTAATTTGGATAATATTTTGTCTTGTCTATCAATCATTTTTTAGATATTTAGCAAAAATAAGGATATTTTTATTAAGCTGTGATGAAAATATTTTTTAAAAGCAATTCTTTAATTCTGGACTCCTTTCCCTTCAATACTAAGCTGAAAAAGATCAGATGTCCAATCTGCTTGGCTATCTTCTCTTTAAATGCTAAAATAAAATAAATTGGTATCGGATATTATCGGCAAATCGGGAAAACTCTTAAAAATGTTATTTTTTTTCAGGAAATAGTCAAGAGGAAGAGGTAATAAAAATTTTTCCGAAAAAACAACTTTTACTTTTTCAAGAAAAAATAAAAGTTGAAAAATGGATTAATTTTTCTATTATAGTCATTATTCTTTTAAATTTTTTGGCCGGTGAGTGAAGAAACCCTTGAAAAATAAATGATTAGAGAAGAAACGTCTTACAATAAAAAAATGGTTGGCCGTAAAATCGCTGCTGCGGGAGAGCATATTGTTTATAAGTATGGAGAGGACAAAATTATTAAATTTCCTCACGGTCCCATTTATTATGCTAATCCTGAAGAGGCTTACGATAAAATTGACAATGAATTCCGCCTAGCTAACAGATACTTTAAAAAATTTCTTGTTCCCACCCGCTTGCTGACTTATGAAGAAAATGGTCGAAAGAAATATTGTGTTATTCAAGATTTTATTGAAAGCAGGCCGTTAGTGCCTGAAGACATGCAGAATGAAGATCTGAAGCTTCAATTTAAGGAAATAATGGAAGCCAATAACAGAATGTATTTAAATTCTCGGTATACTTTGGAATTTTTCGGGCTAAAAGGTTTGATCTTCCATAATTTTTTCCCCAGGATGGAAAACATAGTGGTTACCGGAGATAAAGAATTGAAGATAGCGGATTTCGGAATGATTTCCCATCTGAATCTGGTTTCCAGCTCTCCAATTCTCAGGTGGTTTATTCAATGGGCGGTTAGGAGACAAGGTAAATTATTACGCAAACAATATCTTAATAATTAATTTAAACAAAAATGGAAAATAAAACAAAAGAAAAAAATAACAATGCCGAAGGAGGTGAAGTCTGGACTGATTTTTTAAAAGAATGGGCTACTGAGAATTTGAAAAAAATTGCCATGAATACTTTTGGCGAAGCCCGCAAGAAAGTGGGAGATTTTTTTAGAAGAGTGATCGGAGATGCAAGTCGGGTAATTATTTCTTCTCTGGTAATCCTGATCGGCTTAGTTTTTTTAATGGTTGGTTTGGCAATTCTAATTAACGAGATGCTTCCGATTTCCGGCGGCATAGGTTATATCATTGTGGGAGTGATAGTCGCTTTGATAGGTTTAGTTGTTAGTGATCATCGTAGAAAGTAAAAAATATTTTTAATAATTTAAAAAAATAAAAAATGGCAAAAAAAGGAAACAAAACACAAAAAGGTTTTGAAGAAAAAGCTCAAGTGTTTAAGCAAGAAGCAAAGAAAAATCTTGCTAAGGCTCAAAAGAATCTCAAAATGGCGGAGCAAAAAGTGGAACTCTACATGAAAAAGAATCCGGCTAAAGCTGCTGCTATTGCTGCCGGAATTGGAGCTGTGGTTGGAGCGGGAATAGCTGCGCTTATTAAAGTTAAAGGCAGAAAGAAATAAATAAAATATTTCTCCTGGTTTGATTTTTTAGATTAGTAGCTGAAAGGATTTAACTGGTTTGGTTTATTCTTTTTGGAAAGTTGATCCGATAAAATATGAATGCCCATTGGCAAAATCAAGGGCATTCATTTCTTTTTTCCCGGACGGTCTAA
>JAGYOS010000090.1 GCA_018399475.1 bacterium | reverse complement strand
GGGATGGTGATTACCTTTATAGCAATTACCATCGTTATAATGTGGCTCTCCTTCCTATGGAATCTAATAGGTTCCATAGGGTTCAGGAATTTCTTTTTTCTTATTATTTTAGGAGGAATTTTGTTTATCCTTTTAAGAGATAATAAGAAGAATTTGAAAAAAATTCTGAAAGGAGGTAAATAAAAAAAGCGCATCTTATGCGCTTTTTAAATTTGTCGGCAGTCTAGGCATCAAGATAATTAGAATATAAAAAATTCAAAAAATTTCATCCCAACCATTCAGAAGGCTGTATTTAAAAAACTTTATGAATTTTTATTCCTTTCTTACCCATGGTAATAAAAGTGGAAGGAATGTCAGTCCAGCAACCGCTGTTATAATAATGAACGCCTCTCTTTTTCATTTCCATCGCTTGATGAGTATGGCCGCAAAAAACATATTTGGCGCCTCTAAGCTTGCCATATAAAATAGCGGATTTGGCCACTTTTACCGAAAGCCGCAACCACCCCTTACTCTTCCTTTTTATAAAGCGAGCGATCTGTTGATTTTCAGTATCAATCCTTTGAATAAAAAGATAAAAAATGGTAGCTATATAACTCAAAATTATATTATTGGATAAAAACCGATCAAACTGATGCCCGTGAATAGCTAAACATTTCTTTCTTTTATAACGCCAAGTATAAGTTTTAAAAACTTTAATCCCCACCAAATGAGACATCATTTTAGAAAGCCCTATGTCATGATTCCCCTCTATCCAGACAACCTCAACCTCTTTGGAAATTTGTTTTAAATAAGAAAGCAGATCCCAATGCTCACCGGTGAGCTTTTTAAAATTAAGATGCTCAAAAATATCACCTAAAAGAATAAGTTTTTTAAAAGAATAATTTGTTAGCAGTTCTTGCAACCTGCTGGCTCGGCTGACTCGGCTTCCTAAGTGAACATCGGAAACGATCATAATATCAGTATATTTCTTTCTTGGAGAAGTTTTGGACTTCATATCGGAATTATTTATTTTTACTTAAAAATATTTTTTTATTATACCACCTTTTTTATCTCTTTGCATTTTACCTCGGCCACCTCGGCCACCATTGTTCTATCTACATACTGCCATATAATATATATTATCAACATCTCGGTGTTTGCCATTGGAATAATAAAAAACAATTCATTTTTTAGCAATTATTTTTTGTCCTCTAAACTAAAAATAAATGAGAACAGAAACAGGAGATGAGATGTGGCGAGAATAATGCTTTCACTGCCCAAATAGCCGGCACAAATAAAAACGGTTAGCAATCAAAACCGCTTTTTATTTATTAAAAACTTAAAAATACTTCTAACAGATAAACTCTATTTTGAAAAAATCCCCGAAAAAAGAGGCAGGCCCTTGACTTTTTTCCATTTATCACTCACTCTTTAAAAGTGAATTTCTCATCAGATACTTACTTTCCCTAAAAGAAACAATGTGCGCGGTTAAATCTTGCGGGGTTAAAATAAAGGTCAAACTGAGAAAAGTTCATTTTTTAAATTTTATTAAGAGAAGAAAAACATGGGTAAAAAGTTATTCGTCGGAGGAATCCCCTACGACTCAACAGAAGATTCTTTATCAACTGCGTTCTCCCAAGCCGGAACAGTTGAATCGGCTAAAATCATAACCGATAGAATGTCCGGGAGATCAAAAGGTTTTGGTTTCGTAGAAATGTCATCCGATGAAGAAGCTCAAAAAGCTATTGAAACATGGGATGGAAAAGAATTTGAAGGAAGAATCATCACTGTTAATGAGGCTCGTCCTCTAGCCAGAGATGATAACAGAGGTGAAAGAAACGAAGAGTAGCAGGAGCAACCAATTTTAATTAAAAACGCGGGGTGCGCACAGCCCCGTTTTTTTATTTAGAAAATTTGGCTTTTACCCTCAAAGCAGTTAGTATATTGAGAAAGTATTTAATAATTAAGCTAAAAAAATGTGGGGAATTTTAATTGTGGGAGCCGTTTTACTTCTGGCTTCAATTAAACAAATCAACCAATACCAGCGAGGAGTGCGCTTTACTCTGGGAAAATTTTCAGGGATAATGCATCCCGGCTGGAGACTGGTAATCCCTATTTTCCAAGGTTACCAAAAAATTGATATGCGAATCAGAACGGTTGACGTTCCGGACCAAGAAGCAATCACAAAAGATAATATTTCCGTAAATGTAAATGCCGTTATCTACTACAAAGTAAGAGATGCTGAAAAAGCGGTTATTCAAGTGGAAGATTTTTTCTTCGCCGTTTCCCAATTGGCTCAAACCACTATGCGGAATATTGTCGGCGAGGTAAATTTGGATGAACTCCTCTCCAGTCGAGAAGCAATTGCCAACAAAATAAAAAATATTGTGGATAAAGCAACCGACGTTTGGGGAATAGCAGTTAACTCCGTAGAATTAAAAGACATTATTTTACCGGAAGAGATGAAACGGGTAATTGGCAAACAAGCGGAAGCGGAAAGAGAAAAAAGAGCGGTCATAATTCAAGCGGAAGGAGAAGCTATCGCCGCCGAGAATTTAACCAAAGCAGCCAGAACTCTTACTCAATCCAGAGGAGCTTTGCACCTAAGAACGTTGAATGCCTTGAATGATTTAAGCTCTGACAAATCCAATACTGTTATTTTTGCTATCCCTTTGGAAATATTGAAAGCTTTGGAAAAAATAGATCCTAATAAAAATCAAAAAGAAAACGGCCAAAGTTACCTCTAGCCTAAAATTTAAAAATTGAATTAGCTGTCTGCCAGAATAGCTCAGTTGGTAGAGCAACGCACTCGTAACGCGTAGGTCATGGGTTCGACTCCCATTTCTGGCTCCAAATTAACACTTCTGGCATTAAATAAAGTACTGAATAAATTTACTTATACATCCCCAGTTTAAAAAAATTCTCTCGGATCTTAATTTTTTTGTTAATAGAGGTTAGAGTAGATTTTCTCCAAAAAAATAAGCCCACCATTTTAAAGGATTGGGAATTAAGAGATCTTCTTCTTCTAAATCTTCTTCTTGGCTGTTTTCTTTTTGATTATCCTGCGATCTCAAGATAACAACTTTTTCTCCTTCTTTCTTCACATTTAATTTCTCTCGAGCTTCTTTTTCTGAAAAATTTTGAGTCCTAAAATATTCTATTAAGCCTTTCAATTTTTGATTGCCCTGTTCAAGAGAGACAACTTGAGTTTGTAATTGTTCAACTTCTTCCTGAATTTGGCGTTTTTTGTAAGTTTCTTTAAAAAGGGAATAAGCAACCAGTACAAAAGAAGCTAAACAAATAGCCAAAAAAAACTTTATCCAAATGCCCGAATTATTGCGAGGATTTTTCTCCCAATTGTGACTCGTCCTGTTCATTCTTATTTTTTAAACTGATAATCCCGGTTGCAAGCCTTTTTGGATCTTTCACATAAAGCCCGACTATTTTGCCTCCACCTTTAATCTCAACGACCAGTAAGCCTAAATTAAAAATTCTCTGAAAAATTCCCTCTTTGATAAAAGCCACTTCCGCTATATCTTTAATTAAAGCTTCCACTATAATTCTTTTCTTTAAACTTTGCTGGTCAATGTTAATAATTCTTTGATTGGTAATTATAATAACCTCCAAATACCAAACAATAAATTTCAGAACAAGAAAAACAAAAGCTATCCCGCTTAAAATTAAAACGATTGCTAATTTCCACTTGTTATCCGGAAAAAACAAATAAAAACTTACTAGAACCGCCTCAAAAACAAGAAAGCGGAAAAAAATACCTCCAAAAGTAAAAAAATGCTTTCTAACGACCGCTAAAATTTTTTCTTTTTCGTCTAGCCGGATGGAAAAAACTCCCATAAAAAAATCTTATCTAAATAAAGGCACCAGAGTAAAAGCAATCATTCCTAAAACAGCAATTAGGGATATGATTGTCCAAATCTTTTTTATATTTCTTCTTTTCATAAAATTATAATAACATAAAATCGGAAGATTGTAGAGATGCAAAATTTTGTTTCTCATTTCATTCCCAGGGCATCTGCCATGCCTGTGATCTCTGTTATTCCTGTAATATCTGTCATTCCTGTAAATGTTAGGTAATTCGTTGACAGATATGTCATCCCCGCGAAGGCGGGG
>JAGYOS010000089.1 GCA_018399475.1 bacterium | reverse complement strand
ACCTCGGCTAAAATTTTTCTGTCCAAGCCAACCTTATTTTTTTTGAGAAGAAATATAAATTTTGAATAATTCAAACCTTCAGGACGAACGGCATTGCCTATTTTAATTTGCCAAAGAGTCCGCCTGGTTCTTTTTTTAGCCTTCCTGTCCCGATAAGCGTATTTTTCAGCATGGACGGTTGCTTCCTTAGCTTTGCGATAGCATGATTTTCGGCTGCCTAAAAAACCTTTCGCTCTTTTCAGAACTTTTCTCCTCTTTTTTTTAGCGTTTTTTGATCTTTTAATTCGCATCTGAAATGATTAATGGGTTAAAGAATATAATTTTTTGGCTGCTTTTTTATTGAAAAACTTCCAAGGCCTTTTTGCCCGTCTTTTATTGCCTGAATCATTGGCGTTGTAATGGCTTTGGCCGCTTTTTTTCCTAAGTGCTTTCCTGGATTTCGGCTTAATTTTTACTCTCTTGGATATAATTTTAGAATTTTTTAACATCTTGCCTCTTTAATTTTTTTTAACGAAATTGCCCGCTTTCACCACGGCGTTAAATCCATTAGGACTTTTTTTGATCTCTTGGTCAAATTCAACCGGTGATTCCAGGCTTTTGATAAAATTGCTTAAAACTTCTTTAGCTTTAGGGAAAAACATTTTTTCCCTACCTTTTAAAATAACTTCAATGGAAACTTTGTAGTTTTTCTTAAGGAATTTTAAAGCTCGCTTTTTTTTAACTTCCAAATCGTGGTAATCGGTTTTTATGCCCAATCTGATTCCTTTCACCTCGTTTTTCCTGGATTTCACTCGGCTTTTTTTCTCTTGCTTTTTCTTGTTGTACTGGTGTTTTCCGTAATTCATTATCTTGGCCACCGGAGGATTAGCCCCGGGAACAATTTCTACCAAATCCAGCCCTTCCGCTTGAGCCATTTCCAAAGCTTTAAATCTTTTAACTACTCCTACTTGTTCTCCTTGGCTGTTTATAAGTCTTATTTCTTCGGCTTGGATTTGTTCGTTTATTCTTTTTTGATCGCGAGGAAATTTCTTTCCCAAAATATTATTTTAATTGTTAGCAGTGGAAGTGGCCGGAGTTGAACCGACGTCTGACAAAAAGATCAACTCATTTTCTACAAGCTTAGCCCGGCTATTTTTAAGAAAAATGCCTTAAAACCGGACGGAAAAACATTTTCCTTTTGCTTTCCTGCAAACCCCTTTAGACAAAAGCTTTTCTAAAGTTCGGTCCAATGATTGGCACCGGCGGGAAGCTTATTGGACGTCAGCTAAACCGATGGCTATTGCGTATTAGGCAGTAGCAGTTTGAAGGCTCATTGGAGCAAAAGCGTTAGCAAATGCTCGTTTGGCCTTTTGGATTAGATTTGCAACTAATCTATTGAGGTTTTTACAAGTTTCCTCAAAACTCGGCTTGCAATAAGCGAAATTATTGCCATCGATTCCCTTCACTCCCATTTGGTGAAGCAAGCTTTAAATAACTTAAAAATTTCGCATTGCTTGTTTAAGGGATCGGTTTATTTTGCGGTCAGCTTCTCTTTTTAGAATTTTGTCTCTTTTATCAACTTTGCTTTCTCCTTTTACCAAAGCGACTGCAACTTTAACCTTACCTCGCTTAGTATATACTTTAGTTGCAATTAAAGTCAAACCTTTTTGTTGGAGTTTTCCTCTGAGATAATCAATCTCTCTCTTTTTTAGAAGCAGTTTTTTAGGCCGCAGCGGATCATAATTTTCGTCGGGAGCGGAGTATTTATAAAGCCGAATCCCGGCGTTTAAAAGATAAGCTTCGTTATTTTTAATGGAAACATAAGCCGAAGAGATATTTACTTCTCCGGCTTTTATTGATTTGACTTCTCTCCCAGTTAAAATTATCCCGCTTTCAATCTCTTCTAAAATCTTGTAGTGGAAACGGGCTTTTTTGTTAAAAATAGGTTTCATGCTTATAACTTTATAAGCTTTCTATTTTTTAAGCAACTTCTTTTTGTTTTGAAGATCCATAGAATTGAGGGCAACGGCCAACCAAAAAATAATGGCCAGATCATTTTTCCAAAAAGGAGTATCAATCAAGCCATGTATTAAAAAATAGGCCATTAGCGAAACGGCTATCAATCCCCAGGATTTTTGACGCTTAAAGATTGATTTTCTTAGCTTCCAAAACAGCAAGCAAAATCCGCTGAATCCTAAAAATCCGCCGGTTAGCCAAAAAGCCAGCAAGAGATTGTGAGGATGAGGAACCGCCCATTGGGGGTAGGGTGGGAAAAATTTTTGGTGCTCCAGATAAACCTCTTGAAAATTACCCGGTCCTATCCCCAACAGCCAATGGCCGGCGGTAATTTTAGCTCCTACTTGGTAAATAACCAAGCGGGAGTCAAAAGAAGAATGGTTCGCAAAAGGCGAGTAATTTATTTTTTCGGTTAGAAATTGGGAAGTAAAAATAAACATTAAAAATAAAGCGGAGACAGCGACTAGAGAGAAAAAGCCTACTTTTTTTATTCTCAATCTATTTTTTGAGAACGGAAATAAAAAGATTAAAGCCACTCCCAGTCCCAATATTCCCCCTAAAGATCTGGTTAAAAGAAGGGAAATTATTTGGGAGATTAAAAGAAAACATAAACTTAAGTTGGATAATTTACGAAAAGCTGTCCTTTTTGTGTTTTTCAGCAGCC
>JAGYOS010000088.1 GCA_018399475.1 bacterium | reverse complement strand
CTTTAAGAGGAGCCATGTTGGCCATTTGGATACCTAATCCCGGTCGAGCATTAAGTTCTGCGACAACGGGTCCCCTTTCTCTGTCAATCATTACGTCAATTCCTAAATAACCTATTCCGGTTATTTGTTGAGCTTTTACTGACAATTCCAAAATTTCTTGCCAGTTAGGTATTTTAATACCTGACAGTGAAAGGCGAGTGTTAGCAATGTGATCAATAAAAAACTCCTTTTGAGTAGCTAAATTTCTGGTAACGGCAGTAGTGGTAACACCCGTAGCCAGATCAATGCCTACACAGATTCCCCCCAAATGCAAATTGGCCCTTCCGCCGGATTCTTCGGTGGGAAGGCGCAACATTGCCATTATCGGAACATTATTAAAAATGATAACTCTTATGTCAGGGATGCCTCTAAAACTAAAGGGCTTAAAAAGCCTAAGAATCTTAACTCTTTCTTCAAAAAAAGCAGTATCTAAAGTTCCAGCCAGAGAATAATCTCCCTCTAAAATGTTTATGATGTGATTTTTTAGGTCTTGAATGGAAACTTCCTGGCGATCAGCTCTTACCCAATTACCGTTTTTCTTCTTTCCGTAAACAACAACAATTCCTTCACCTCCCAAACCCCGATTAGGTTTTAAAGCAAAAGAACTGGGAAGACGATTCCAATCAAATTTTTTAAGTTCATTTACATTGTTAATGCGGGCGATAAGCCTGGGAGTTTTAATTCCGTTTTTTTTGAGAATTTTTTTTGTTAGCAGCTTGTTGTCAGCCAATCTTTTAGAACGCCGCTTGTTATAGGGCCTTATGTAATCCAAATTTCTTGAATTCATTCCAAGGACGTCTCTACTTTTTTTCAGGGATTTCAGCATTTTTTATAATTTCTTTAAATCTATAATATTCTGACAATCTTAAGCCGGTCCATTTACCAAGAGCAAAATTAAGCAGAATTACAATCAAAATAAGCCAAGGATAAGCCAGAATTAAATTCTGCAGAGAGCCGATACTTACTACCAGACAAGCCAATGTTGAAAGAAACAATGTTTCCATAGATAGAAAAATTGCCGTTTTAGCTCCCCTTTCAATTTGAATGACAATGAATTTTTCCATAATGGTTATCATTATCAGGAGAGGAAAGATGGAAACGGAAGCCAGTCCTGTTCTTTGAAAATAACCGCTGATTGCTAAAACCAAGAACATTGTAACCGAGATAACTGAAAGCATTACGGCAACTCTTGGAAGATAAAGAAGCCTGAACTTTTTCAGAATTAAACGGGAAGCTGTACCTACGATTAAAATGGCCAGGAATAAAAATATGCCGTATTTCAATCCCGTTGACAGAAAGGCGATTGCTATAATTGACGGAGTGTATATCCCGAAAGCTTTAATTCCAATAACTTGGCGGGCGGCAGCCATGACAGTAACCACCAAGGGAAACATTAGCATCAGCTTAATTGTTTCCAATGGCACTCCTTGGTTAATCACAAATTGAATGAAACCGTTCATTATCTTTTATTTAATTTAATTATTTTTAACGGAAATAATAAAAATAAAAAGGTAAGGAACTTCTTATGGTTATATTTTCCAGTTTTTTGCCTCTTTGTAAAGCTTATACTTTCAATTCAAAAAAACAAGTTAAAAAATCAATTTTACCCAAACAATCAAGACTGAATATTTAAAGAATTGGCATGGCAAAGCGCGATAGCTAAAGCATCAGAAGTATCATCCAATTTTATGGACGTTTGGATATTTAAAATCTGCTTCACCATAGACATTATTTGAGACTTATCCGCTTTTCCATAACCGGTCGCCGCTTGTTTTATTTGAAGAGGCGTATATTCAAAAACCGGAACCTTTTCTTTTTTAATCGTGCAAGTTAAAACCCCTCTGGCGGCGGCTACCGCTAAAGCCGTCTTGGAATTTTTAAAGAAGAATAAGCTTTCTATTGCGCAACAATCAGGTTTGTTTTTTTTAACCAGTTTTTTTGTGTCATTGCTTATTTGGACCAATCTTTCGGGAAAACTCTGCTCTTTTTCGGTTGTTATGCAGCCAAAATCAATAACCGCTATTCGGCTTTTTTCTTTTTTGATAATTCCATAACCTATTCTGGCAAAACCGGGATCTATTCCTAAGATAATCATGATAATTTAAAACTTATAGACATCCAAAAAATATTATTTAACTTTTTACGGCGTAAGCCTAAAAGTGCACTAGAGAATTATTAAGCCGGCTTATTTTAAATTATACAATATTAAAATTAATTATAATAGAATTATAGGTTTTGCTTTTTATTTTTCTTATTTTCAAAATTTCAATTTTGGCAAACGGCCAAAAATTAAATTTAGATTATACCGGCCAACACTTTAAGGATTTTTATCATTAAGGTGTGAGTATCTTCTTTAGTGATGTTGCTTAGAGCAAACTTATCCGGTTTATTTTCTAAATTATTTTCAATGATTTTTAGTTTATTTTCAAAAGCGATTGGTTTTTTTATTAAAGGAGAGCAAGATTGTCGGACCGCTTTTTGCAACTCAACCTTTGCTAAAGCTTCTTCTTTTTTAGTATTTGTCTCAGGCTTTGAATTTGAATTAGAGTTTTCTTCTTCGGTCTTTTCTTTATTTTTTTGAACAAGAGCGAGAGATTCTTCTCCTGTCGCTAGAATTCTAAAATCGGCATCAGGTTTTTCAAGGACCCCTTTAATTTTATATAGAGCCCCTTCTTCCAAAGCTGAAGTTTTAAAATATAAGCTATTGGGAAGATATAATTCAATGTCGGAATTTTTATTTTTAAAGAAAAGGGAGGTGGAAGTTTTTTTATAAAACTCACCTTCAAATTTGACAGCCGAACCGATTTTAGCCAAGCAATTTTTTTCTTTAAAGCAATCATTAAGATCAGAGTAATGAATTGTTTTATTTAAACCCCTTTCTATATTTTCCGGGTCGGAGACTTTTAAATAATTATATTTTTGAGTTTGATGTAAAACGCTCTTCTTTATGTTTAAAAGATCTCCCGGTTTGTATAATATTCCTCCGGCAGTTTTTATAAGAATACCTCTGCCGCCGCACTGGAGATAAAAGCTATTTTGTTCCGGAATTCCAACGGGAGAAACTAGCATGCCACTTAGGGAAACCTCGGCAAGATTGCTTAGAAAATTAAGCTGATTTAATTCGGTTATTTTCAGGGGGAAATTTTGGGCAGAATCTCCCTCCGCTTCCGAGAATTCAGTGTTCCCATTTTCTGAATTGTTGGAAGAGGTAGGATTTAAAGATGCCCAGAATATTTCTCCTTCCGGCTTTTTGTTTAAAACTTCTCCCTCTTTTGCCGAGCCTTCAAAAGAAAGCTTGTCAATTAATTTATTGTCTTTATCAAAAAGAGAAATGGAACCGTCGCTATTGTAAAGATTAAATTTGAAATTTTGGCGATAAATAATTTTAGATTCCAAAGATTCCAGCACAAAAGGTTCTTCAAAAACGTAACTTTGCCCGTTTTTATTGGAAAGTTTCCATTGAAAGAGATTAACGGGAAAAGAGTTGGGATTAGAGATTTCTATAAATTCATTGTCTTCATTATCTATTCCCGCCGGGTTGGGCAGAGTCTTGGTTAGAAAAACCTC
>JAGYOS010000087.1 GCA_018399475.1 bacterium | reverse complement strand
CGAGAATATTTTTCTCGTGAAGTAGACAGTTTATTGTAATGAATGGAGTTTCTAGGCTTTAAGGAAATGAAATTATAGAAAAATTTTAAAAAGGGAGAAGAAAAAATGGCAAAAACTAATGAATTGTATAATTTAGGAACGGCTTTTTTGAGGGAGAATGACAGAAATAGATATTTTTCTTTGCTTGCTATTGAAAAGGAGGGTGATCCGAGAAAGATTATTTTCAAACTCAAAAATGATCTGGAAGATTTTTCAGGGATTAGGGAAAAAATTTATTTGGAGAATAGGTTAACGCTAACTCTTCAAAAAATTGATAATTTTCTGGAAATTATTGAGCTTTGGAAGATCGGGTCTTCTCGAAGTTTTGTAGAAAAGAGAGGAAGAGAAATTCTGAAAAATGTTGAAAACCCGAGAGAAATCATTTTATTTAAAAGTAAAACTCCTTTAGGTAACAATGAATTGAATAAAATGCTTGATCTCCGGTTTGTGGAAATTCTAGCAAAAGGGACTGAAGAGGCGATAAATTGGATGCTGAATCAGTTAGAAGACGGAGTAAAGTCTTTAAATGAGTATTCTTCCTTAAAGAGATTTTTTATCAGGCAATTGAGATACCTGGTAATAAAATTCTAATTGTTAATTCTAAAAAGCGCTGGCAGAAAAATGACAGCGCTTTATTTATTTCTTTCTAAAATGATTGGATTGGGAAGTATAACATAGTAAATTACAATGTAGCCCCAAGGAGAATTGCCCGGCATGCGCCGGGCACCCCGCGAATCTATCCCGCGAATGCCGGGATGCGGGGTGAACTCAACTTGTAGCCCCAAGGAGAATTGAACTCTTGTTGCTAGAATGCCACCCAGAGGGTGGTCAGCCTCTGGCTGAAGAATCTGTTTTTTTAATAGATTTACCGTTAGTACCGCCAAGGGGAATCGAACCCCTGTTGCTAGAATGAGAATCTAACGTCCTAGCCACTAGACGATGGCGGCTTTGTTGTAAAATTGTAAACCTAATATAACTTTTTTTAATAGGAGAGTCTAGTTTCGGTTGCCTTTAAATTCAGTTTAATGCTAATATCTAAACAGTATATTGCTTACAGAATGTTTTTTGAATTTTATTGAAAAAACATTTCTAATTCAATATCTAAAAGTAAAAATAAAAAATGGACATTAAAACTCTATCCAATTTTAAAAAAAATTTATTTTTTGTACTGGCTTTTTTCTTGATTTTCTTGCCTTTTGGAGTTTTAGGCGATGATGACGATGACGAAGACGATGATGACGATGGAGATACTATTTATGTTGATATCAGTACTACCGGCAGCGAAACGGGGTCGGAAGATAATCCTTTTAAAGATATTGACGACGCGCTAGAAGAAGCTGATGATGGAGATACAATTGAAATTCAAGCGGGAGTTTATACGGAGAATATTACTATTCCGGAGGGCATAACTGTGGAAGGAGCGGAAAGAGATGAAGTTTTTATTGTTGCTGACAGCAAATATGAACCTGTTGTTTCCATGAAAGAAAATTCCGAATTAAGTTCCCTAACGGTTATGGGAGGAAAATACGGAGTCTATGTAAAAAGCGAAAGCGGCGCCACTATTACGGGTTGTGTTATTGCTTACAACGAGGAACACGGAATTAAAATAAAAAGATCTGATTTAAGCGATGAAAATTCGGTTACTATTGAAGAGAATATAATTTTGCAAAATGAAGGCTCGGGAATTTATGTTCAAAGAAGGCTGGTTTACATTTACAATAATAGCATTTACGAAAATGAAAAAGATGGAATTTATTTGCAGGGAGAAGTAGCTGCGGATGTTGAATATAATTCTATCAAGCATAATGAGAAAAGCGGCATGGATATTATGATTGATAGCTCAACAATTTATATTACAAGCAATACTTTCAAAGGTAACGAACAATCGGGAGTGGATGTCCACGCCAGATTTTGGCGGGGCAATGCTTTAATCAAGGATTCAAAATTCTACCATAACGATGAATATGGAATTGAAAAAAATAATTACGGGAGCCCTAATTGGTATATCTGGGATTATGATTTTATTCTAGGCACGGGTAATTTATTTGTAGATAATAAAAAAGGAGAGATATCTTCCGTTAAGATAAAAGGATAATATGAAAATAGGCAAAAAAAGTTTTATTTTAATTTCCGGCTTAGCTCTTTTCTTTTTGGCCGGCTTTATTTTTCTAAAAATAGGCAAAAAAGATTCAGAGTATTTAACTGGGAAAGTTTCTAGAGAAACAATAACCCAAACGGTTTCTTCCACGGGAGTTTTGGTTTCCGAAAGTAAAATCAAGCTTAACTTTGAAGTTTCCGGCAGAATTAAAACTATAAATGCCAAAGTGGGCGAAAAGACGGTTAAAGGAGAAATTCTAGCGGTTCTTGAAGATAATATTTTTAGCCGGGAAGCGGAAAAGGCCCGTTTAGCATTGGAAAAAGCGACGGCCACTGCGGGAGCCAATGAGGATGAAATTAGGGAAGCTGAACAAGCGGTGGAAAACGCCGAGAGATATTTGGAGAAAGTAGAAGATTTGGAAGATCAAAAAGTAGATGCGGCGGAAGAAGCTTACAACAACGCGGCTGATTATTATGATGATGCTTTGGATTATTACAATAAAGTCAAAGATGAAAATGGAGCTGACAGTGCCGAAGCCAAAAGTGCCAAATTAACTTTGACTACCGCTCTTAACAGTAAAAAATCAGCTGAGGAAGCCAAAGAAACAGCTGAAGAAACACAAGATCTCAATGTTCTTTCAGCTGAAAATTCGTTGGATACTTATGAAGAAAAACTTAAAACTGCCAAATCAATTTATGCCCGGCAAAGCCGCGATGCAACGGTTGAGTCAAGCCGAGCCGATTACCAAATCGCCTTGGCCAATTTGGAAAAAACTGTTCTCAAAGCTCCGGTTAGCGGGGAAATAGCCGGTATTAATTATAAAGAAAGTGAGATTTTGGGAAATTCTCTTTCGGGAGACGCTTTTGGAGAAATAATTTCTGAAGATTTTATTTTAGAATCTAATATGCCCGAATCGGATATTGCCAAGTTGAAAAAAGGGCAAAAAGCGGAGGTTACCTTTGATGCTTTGACTTCCGAGGAAATTTTTCAAGCTGAACTGGTGGAAATTGAGCCGGCGGCAACCGTTATTCAAGATGTTGTTTATTACAAGACAAAATTCAGGTTGGATTTTATAGACCCGCGCCTTAAAGAAGGTATGAGCGCCGATGTAGATATCCAAACCGAGAAAAAAGAAAATGTTTTGGCTGTTCCCGGCAGGGTCATCAACGAGGGAAAACTTAAGATTCTTTTGGATAATGGGAAAATCAAGCAAGTTGAAGTTAAAACCGGTATTAGGGGAGATGATGGCCAGGTTGAAATTATTTCAGGTTTAAGCGGTGGAGAAGAGATTATTCTAACCGAAAAAGAGGATTAAATTTAGTTGGAAGAATTATTTATTTTTGGAGTAGCGGATTTTTTAAAATTGATTCAATGCCTTCTTTTATTATCAAAACCGTTAATCTGTCTAAAACTTATAATAGCGGGAGTGTAAAAACAAAAGCTGTCAGCGGAGTTTCTTTCAAAGTTGCTGAAGGAGAATTCTTGGCCATTATGGGGCCTAGCGGTTCCGGAAAATCAACCCTAATGCAAATTTTAGGTTTTTTGGATTATCCTACTGAAGGTCAATACCTGTTTGAAGGTAAGGCTGCCAAATCTTTTTCTCCTGATGAATTGGCGGAAATTAGAAATGAAAAAATAGGTTTTATTTTTCAAACTTTTAATCTCCTGCCCAGAGCTACGGTTTTTGAAAACGTAGAATTGCCCCTGCTTTACGATAGAAGAAATTTAGGCAAAAAAGGAAACAAACAAAAAATAGAAAAAGCTCTTGAAGAAGTGGGTATGATTTATCGGATAAATCATTTCTCCAATCAACTTTCCGGCGGCGAAAGGCAAAGAGTGGCTATCGCTCGGGCTTTGGTAAATAACCCCAAAGTTATTTTTGCCGATGAGCCGACGGGAAATCTGGACTCGCAATCAGGCATCCAAGTTATGAAGATTCTTCAAGATCTTAACAACGAAGGCAAAACCATTATTTTGGTGACTCACGAGGGATATACAGCTCAACATGCCAAAAGGATTTTACAAATGATAGACGGCAAAATTGTGGGAGATGAACAGATAAGAGAAAGAAGAATCGCTGATGGTGAAAAAGAATTAAAGTAAAAAATGATACGTTTTTTAGATCCTGCCAAAATTTCTTACAGAAATCTTACAGCTTCCAAACTTCGCTCTCTGCTAACAATTATTGGAATTATTATCGGAGTAGCTGCTGTAATTATTATTTTTGCTGTTGGCAAATCAGCTCAAAATTTAATTGTAGGTCAAATTGAAGGAGTGGGCTCAAATTTGATAGCGGTCATTCCGGGAGCTTCGGATGAAGAAGGCCCCCCGGCTGCGGTAATGGGAGTTTCAATTACTACTCTTACTTATGCCGACTTGGAAGCTGTTAGAAATTCGGCCGAAATTCCCGAGATTGAAGCAGGAGCGGGCTATGTAAACGGTACAGTTAATGTTTCTCGAAGAGATACCGGACTAAACGTTTCTTTAACGGGAACTACTGCGAGTTATCTTGATGTTGAAAATGCGGAGGTTGCGAAAGGAAGATTTTTTAATACGGATGAGGAAAAAAATCTTTCCCGAGTGGTTATTTTGGGAGATGAAGTTGCCCGAGAATTGTTTCAAGAGAATAATCCGCTAGGCGAAAAAGTGGAAATTAAAGATCAAAATTTTATTGTAGCGGGGGTGCTAAAAGAGAAAAAATCCGGCGGATTTGGGATGTCAGATCAAGACAATACGATTTTTATGCCTCTTAAAACCGCCCAGAAATTGATTCTGGGCATAGATCATTTAGGTTATGCCCGTTTTAAAGCAAGCAATCCAGAAACGATAGATTTTGTTAAAAATGAGGTTACTTCAATCCTAAGGCAAGAACATGGGATTGAAGATCCCGCCGACGATGATTTCAGCGTTAGGGATCAAGCGGCGACTGTGGAAATTTTAGATCAAGTAACCGACGTTCTGCGTTATTTTTTATTGGCGGTAGGCTCTATATCTTTATTGGTAGGCGGGATAGGGATTATGAACATTATGCTGATTGTGGTTAATCAGAGGGTGCGGGAGATAGGTCTAAGAAAAGCTGTAGGGGCGCGTGATGCTGATATTATAATCCAATTCTTAATTGAATCGGCGACTATTTCTTCTATCGGAGGGGCGGTTGGTATTGTTTTAGGAATTGCCGTTTCTTTTTTAATCTCGTTTGTTGCCCAAGCCATGGAATATGATTGGGATTTTATTATTTCCCCGTTTTCTTTGGTGATAGCGGCTTTAATTTCTATTGCCATCGGAATCATTTTTGGAATTTATCCGGCCAGAAAAGCGGCTAAGACTTCACCAATGGAGTCTCTTAGATATGAATAAAAATAAAGATGTTAAATAATTCTTTTTTTCACGAATTAGCGGTTTCCATAAAATTGGCTTTTTATAATTTAAGAGTTAATATCGGCCGGACAATTTTATCTCTTTTGGGAATTGTTGTCGGAGTGGCTTCGGTGACCGTTGTTTTGTCTTTGGGAGCGGGGATGAAGGCGTTTGTTGTTGAACAAGTGGAGTCTTTTGGCACTAATGTTGTCGAGATAGAAATAAAAGTTCCCAAAACCGGTAAAACCTCAACTCAAAATATCGGAGGCCTTGTAGGCGGAACTCAAATTACGACTTTTAAGCTTGAAGATGCAGAGAAAGTAGGAACAATTTCCGGGGTTGAAAGTTGGTATGGGGCCACGATGGGCCAACAAATTGTTTCTTATAAAGAACAAAATAAACAAGCTCTGATTATGGGAGTGACTGACGGAGTAGTGGCGGTGGATGAACAAATGAAGATAGAGGCAGGGAGAATGTTTTCTCAAGAAGAAGCTGAAGACTTAAAACAGGTGGCTATTTTGGGAAGTGATTTTAAAAAAGATTTTTTTGGAGAAGAGGAAGCCCTTGGCAAGACTATTAAAATTAAAGGGCAATCCTTTAAAGTTCTCGGTATTTTGGAAGAAAGAGGCTCTACCGGTTTTTTCAACTTTGATGATTTGTTATATTTGCCTCTACAAACACTACAGAAAAAAATCATGGGCATTGATTATCTTCAAATGTCCCTTTATAAATTAGAAGATGAAAAAAATATAGACTTGGCGATTACTGAAATGACTGACATTATGAGAGAAAGGCATAATATTGAAGATCCGGACGATGATGATTTTGCAGTGACTTCTATCGCCGAAGCTCTTGAAATGATAGAACAAGTTTTTTGGGCGGTGGACACTCTTTTGTTGGCCATAGCCTCTGTTTCTCTCATTGTTGGAGGGGTGGGGATTATGAATGTAATGTATGTCGCTGTTGCTGAAAGAACTTCTGAAATAGGCTTGCGAAAATCTTTAGGGGCTAAAAATTCAGATATTTTAAAACAATTTCTTTTTGAGAGTATTTTTCTCACTTTAGCCGGGGGAATTCTAGGAATTATTTTAGGTTTTTTGGGAGCTGAAGGAGCGGGTTTAATCGCCGCTCATTACGGTTTGCCTCTGAATTTTCCAATTACTTTTCAAATTATTGCTATCGGTTTCGGTTTTTCCGCCGGAGTGGGGATTCTTTTTGGATTGCGTCCGGCCTATAAAGCTTCTCAACTTTCACCCATGGAAGCCTTAAGGGGTAATAAATCTTAACAATTCGTTTTAAATAAGTTAATCTTGAGGAAAGTCTAAAATTTTGACTAGCGGTATTTTTAAATTAAAAGAGTTCTTGATTTAGTTATTTTATTTAGACTTTCTAAAGCCAGCCAGAGGTTGATCACTCTTCGGGTGAGATTCCCGCTGGAGTCTACCTCGCGTATGCGGGGCGGGAATTGTAGATGTTAGGTAATTCGTTGACAGATATGTCATCCCCGCG
>JAGYOS010000086.1 GCA_018399475.1 bacterium | reverse complement strand
GGAAGTGGCGGTTTTAATTTCCCTTTGGTTTTCGTTCTTGGGATTGCTTTTTTCAGGCCCTGGAATGAATTCGTTTTTTGGGCGGTTGTTTCGGGAATCTTGATTGACGCTTTGGGTTTTTATTCTTTGGGCTGGGCTATTTTTGCTTTTCCGATGATTGCTCTCGCCGGCAATTACTTACTGAAAAAGTTTTGGGGAAAGCCCGGTATTGTCCCTTTTGCGATCCTGGCAGCTCTTTTCTCTTTTCTCTACCAATTGGCCGTTTTTAGCGTAAAACTTTTTTTATCTCCCGGAGAAGAAAGCTTTTTCAGCTTATTTTTTTCCAATTTGAATTTTTTTCTGCCGGCGGTTTTAACGGCCATTTTTCTTAACGGTTTGCTGCTGGCTCCTTTTTTCTACTTTCTTTTCTTCAGATTGAACCAGCTTTTTGATTATTGGGAGCAAAAGAAAAGAATATAATTTTTCTTTCTTGATCTTTCAACCCTAATTTACTATTATCCAAATATGAAAAAAGACTTATCTCTTAAAAAGGAGCTGACTTTTTCAGTTGTTTGCCCCCTCTTTAATGAGGAGGGTAATGTTGAAAGACTCCATCGGGAAATTCTCGACAGCCTGCAAAAAATGGGGGAACCTTTTGAAATTATTTTTGTGAATGACGGTTCAACCGACAAAACCGGGGAAAAATGCCGGCAGCTTGCCCCTTTAACTCTTATCAATTTCAGGAAAAATTTCGGCCAAACTGCCGCTTTGGATTGCGGCATTAGGAAAGCGCGAGGAGCGATTATCTTAACAATTGACGGCGATCTGCAAAATGATCCGGCGGATTTTCCAAAATTGGTAGCTAAATTAAAAGAAGGCTACGATTTGGTTTCCGGTTGGAGAAAAAAGCGCCGAGATCCTTTCTCAAAAAAATTTATTTCAAGAGGCGCTGATTTTCTGAGAAAATTTTTAATTGATGACGGCATCCACGACAGTGGCTGCACCCTAAAGGCTTATCGGGAAGAATGTTTTCATGATACTCATCTTTTTGGCGAAATGCACCGTTTTATTCCGGCTGTTTTAAAAATTCAAGGTTTTACGGTGGCCGAGGTTGATGTAAACCATCGCTCCAGGCAATCAGGAGAAACGAAATATACTTGGACCAGAGTTATTAAAGGTTTCTTGGATATGTTGAGTGTTTGGTTTTGGAAGAAATACGCCAATCGTCCTCTGCATTTGTTTGGAGGCCTGGGTATTTTTTTCTCCGGGGTGGGATCTTTTTTAATTTTAGCTTTGGTTATTTTAAGAATTTTTTACGGAGTTCCTCTCTCCGATAAAATTTGGCCGATGGTCGGCATTTTTATGGTTTTAGCGGGAGTCCAATTTTTTATTTCTGGTCTTTTGGCGGATATAGCTGTGAAAAATTATTATAACGGAGAGAGGAAAAACTATACCGTAAAGAATGTTATTGAGAATAAATAGAGAATGAGATTTTCCGGTGTTAGATAAATTATTTGGTTCTTTGATAAGAAATTTTCCTGTCATTCCTGTTTACCGGTAGGCAGACTAAAATGGAAATCTCGGAAAGTTGTCCTGTCATTCCCGCGAAAGCGGGAATCCAG
>JAGYOS010000085.1 GCA_018399475.1 bacterium | reverse complement strand
AACTTAATGCTCGACCGGGATTAGGCATCCAGATGGCCAACATGGCTCCTCTTAAAGCAAGATTGAAAAAAGTGGAAGGGTTAAAAATTAAAACTCCTTTAAGGGGAGTTAGGGTGGGACAGGATTTGTTTGGAGGTGAGATTGAAGAAGATGTGGAAGATATGACTGGAAAAAAAGTGTTGGGTATTTTTGAAAAGGTAACTCTTTCAAATCCTCAAAGCGGAATTTCCAAAGAGATAGAAGCTAAAATAGACACCGGAGCTTATTCCACTTCCATCTCCAGTAATTTAGCGACAAAACTCGGTTACGAAAAAGCAGTTAAAAGATTTAGTCGGGAATCTCTTGATTCTCTTGGCTTACCGGATAAAAAAGCCTTCCGGGATTTCTCTCTCGCCAGTATTGTAAAAGTTAATTCGGCCCATGGAAAAACAATCAGGCCCAAGGTTGCTATAAAACTTGCTTTAGGAGGAATTATTTTTGAAACTTTCGCCACTATCGCCGGCAGAGAAGATTTAAAATATGAAGTTTTGGTGGGTAGAAGAGATATCAGAAAATTTCTTGTAGATCCCGGCAAAATAAAACTTGAAAACACTGAATCTTCCGATGGACATTCTTAAAAAATAAAGCAGAAATAAAAAAATTAAAATTTTTTATGGAAAATGGACGAATTAAAAAAACGCTTAAGAATTTCGCTAATCCCGTTGTGGGAGTTTCCGTTCAGGCCTTTGGAAGAATAGGCCTGGAAGATGTTTTTCCTTCTTTTAGTATTGCTTGCTTAAAATACTCGGAAGAATTAGAAAAAATGAGACGGGATAATATTCCCGTTTTTTGCCTGGAGGAGCTCTTAGAAGGAAAACTTGAGGGTAAAAGAAATACCACAACGGTTTTAAAAAATAAATTTTCCCAAAAATTTTTAAAAGAAAATACTCCCGGCTCTCAGAAACCAATTCTTGTTCTTTATAGAAGCAGTCGAGAAGTTGAAAGGCTCGCCAAAAAATTTAAATGGATCCTGGCCGTTAATAAACAAGCTCTTTATAAAAAACTTGAAAATAAAATTTTCTTTAAAAATTTGATTGAACTTTTGGATATTAGAAAAATACCGGCTGAAGTAAAACCTCTGGGCCGTCTTGTCTATAAAAAACTAACCTTGAAATATCCGGAAGGATTTGTAATCCAAATCCCCTCTTCTGGTGGCGGGAAGGGAACTTTTTTTATAAATAGTGAAAAAGATTTTAAAAATTGCGTTACTGAAATTAAAAAAAACACTAGTTTAAGCTCTCTTTCTAAAATTATTGTTACTGAGTTTATTCAAGGTTATTCTCCCAGCATCACCGGCTGTGTAACCGAAGCGGGAATTTTGCAGCTTCCTCCTCAAATACAGCTCATTGATATAAAAGAACTCTGCCTCCACAAAAAAAATAATGGAACTTTTTGCGGACATGATTGGTCAGAGGCAAAAAAAATTAAAAAACAAACTGCTCGTGAAATGTACGTTATTACCGAAAAAGTCGGCAATTTTTTAAAGAAAGAGGGCTTTAGGGGTATTTTTGGAGTAGATTTTCTAGTAAGTGAAAAAGATAATTCTGTTTTCCCTATTGAAATTAACCCTCGGCTACTAGGAACTTTTCCGGTTTCTACTCTAATTCAACTAAAAAGCAAAGAGATCCCCTTAATTGCCTTTCATGTTTTGGAATTTGCAGGAAAAAGATGTAAAATAGACCCGGAAAAAATAAATAAATCTTTTTCCAACAATAAGGAGGGTGGGCATTTTTTTATAGCTTCTCCATTTTCTCCTTATAAAATAAGTGGGGCGTTAAAAGCCGGTGTTTATAAGATTGATAGTGGAGAAAACTTAAAATTCTTAAGGCCAGGTTATAAATTAAACCACCTTAAAAATAAAAAAGAATTTCTTTTAGTGGATGGCGTACCCAATGTCCCCAGAGTTGAGAAAGGTGAGCTTCTTAGAATATTAAGAGTTGTTTCTCCTGTTCAAATAAGCCAAAAAATGGGGAAAGAATTAAATCCTTTTGGAAAAAGAATTACCGCCAGTATTTATAAAGCTCTTAAAATAAAAAATTTGTAGCTTTTATAAAATTCACGGTCTGGCTGTTAAACTATTGAAGTAAAAATAATTTTTTATTCCATGTTTAAAAAGTTTAAAAACAGAAAATTTAAAAATAGAAAGCAGGAATCTGAAACTCCTCCCAATAAATGGATCCATCCTTTTGCCCACTTCGTTTTTTTATTAAAAGAACCCGGAGGGAAAAAAAGAATCTTTTGGGGAATCTGTAAATTAATTCTATTGGGAATTTTTGGAATAATTATAATAGGAATTGCCGTTTTTGCTTATTACGCAAAAGACCTGCCCAAATCCAGCCAAGTAACTGAAAGAAAAGTTTCCGAATCAACAAAAATTTTAGACAGAACAGGCCAAACCGTCCTTTATGAAATTCACGGTGAGGAAAGAAGAACGGTTATTCCTTTTAATAGAATGCCCAAAAACATTAAGAATGCCACTCTTGTCGCTGAAGATGACCAATTTTATTCCCATCATGGAATAGATATTACGGCCATAGCCAGAGCGGTTTTGGCGGACGTAAAACAGGCTCGATCCCAAGGGGCTTCAACAATCACTCAACAATTTATTAAAAATTCAATTCTTTCTCCTGAAAAAACCTACACTAGAAAATTCAAAGAGGCTATTTTATCTATTGAATTAGAAAGAAGATTTACCAAGGATGAAATTTTAGAAATGTACTTAAATGAAATCCCTTACGGAACCAATGCTTATGGGATAGAATCCGCCGCACAAACCTATTTTGGAAAACCGGCTGCCGAATTAACCCTAGACGAATGTGCCTTGATAGCTGCCCTACCCAAAGCTCCAACTTATTTTTCTCCTTATGGCAACCACACCGAGGAGTTAATTTGGCGCAAAGAATGGATTATAAAAAGAATGGAAGATTTAGGATATATTAAAAAAGATGAAGCAACCGAAGCTATTTCTGTTAAAACATTAGATAAAATAAAACCTTTTGCTTCTCAAATTCAAGCTCCTCATTTTGTAATATACGTAAAACAACAACTTGTTGAAAAATACGGAGAAGAATTTATTGAAACCGGCGGATTAAAAATATATACAACCCTGGACTGGAAAATGCAGCAAGCAGCGGAAGAAATTATTAGAACAAATGTTGAAAAAAATAAAAAAAATTTCAACGCCGGCAATGCAGCTATGGTGGTTATAGATCCCCAAACCGGTGAAATTTTGGCCATGGTTGGCTCCCATGATTATTTTAACGAAGAAGAAGATGGAAATGTTAATGTGGCTGTTAGGGAAAGGCAACCAGGATCTTCTTTTAAGCCTTTCGCTTATGCAACCGCCTTTTCAAAAGGATATTTACCAAAAACAATAATCTATGATGTTAAAACAGATTTTCAAGATGAAAGTGGAAGAAGTTATACTCCTCAAAACTACAATAATTCATTTTCGGGACCGGTAACCATGAAAGAAGCCTTGGCTATGTCTCTTAATATTCCCGCTGTAAAAACATTATATCTAGCCGGTATTGATGATACTATTGATACGGCCGAAGCATTAGGAATAACAACATTAAAGAATCGTCAACGTTATGGATTGGCTCTTGTTTTGGGGGGAGGGGAAGTTACTCTTTTGGAAGAAACCGGGGCTTTCTCTGTTTTT
>JAGYOS010000084.1 GCA_018399475.1 bacterium | reverse complement strand
ACGGGGATTACCAAAAAAATATTTTTATTGCGCAAATAATCTCTCATTTTTAGGATTTATTGCTGGCAAGCTTTTGTTCCCATTGCCAAGCGGAAGTTATGATTTCTTCAAGGCTTTTCTCCGGCCGCCACCCCAGCATTTTAGAAGCTTTGGTAATATCAGCCATTAGAAAAGGAGGATCTCCCGGCCTTCTCTTTGCTATTTTTATTCGGAGATTCCTTCCGATTGTTTTTTTAATAAGTTCTGTTATCTCCAGGACGCTTTTCCCTTCAGTGGTTCCAAGATTAAAAATCTCAGAATTATTTTTCGGATCAGTTAAATATTCTAAAGCTTTTAGATGCGCTTGGCAAAGATCGGTTACGTGGATGTAGTCGCGGATGCAAGTACCATCTTTGGTTGGATAGTCGTCGCCAAAAATAAAAGCGTTTTTTCTCCTGTTGTTAGCGGCTTGTAGCAAAAGAGGGATCAGGTGGGTTTCCGGTTCGTGTTGTTCGCCTATGCCGTAATTGGCTCCGGCAGCATTGAAATAACGGAAAGCTACGTACCTTATTTTATAAATTTTAGCATACCAGTTAATAATTTTTTCAAGCGTTGCTTTGGTTTCTCCGTAAGTGTTGCTTGGTGCGATAGGATCGGTTTCTTTAAGCGGTTTGTTTTTGCCTTTTCCGTAAACGGCGGCACTGGAAGAAAAAATAATTTTGCCAATGTTTTTTTTGCGCATTGCTTCCAATAGATTAATCCCTCCCAATAAATTATTTTCAAAATAGAGAAAAGGTTTTTCCATTGATTCTCCGGCAGCGATATAACAAGCGAAATGGATTACCGCTTCTGGCTGGAAGCTCGCCATTGCTTTTTCAGTCTCAGCCAAATTTCTCAAATCTGTTTTGAAAAAAGTAATTTCTGCCGGCAACGACTCGCGGTGGCCGTTTTCTAAATTATCCAGAACAGCTACCCGATGGCCATTTTTTAGAAGCAGATGGACCATGTGGCTGCCGATGTAGCCGGCTCCGCCGGTGACAAGTATTTTCATAGATTTCTGATTAAATAAATTGCGGTAGTTAGATATTTTAAAGACTCCCTTTCTCAAAAAACACTTTAATTAAGGATACTCCTGTCTTTATTTTTTTCAACTAAAACTTTTTCTAAATATCAATAATCTTTAGAAATGTCACATCTAAAGGATCTTATTAAAAATAAGACTAAACTTTTCAGTTTTTTTAGAAAAACAGGCAATTATCTGATGATAATACTAGACAACCCATTTCCAAAAGTATACAATAAGTGCATACTAACAGAAATAAGTATTTATGAATAATTCTAAGAAAACTAAGTCAAAATTGATTGAAGAGGCTGTTGACAGTCTTCCATATTTTGCTATTGACGACTTGACTCCGATTGAAAAAAATAAGGATTATTTAAAAATATTATTGCATCGCTCAATCAAAAGGGGAGATATTATTGCCTTGAAAAGAGGAATGTATACAAGCCATTCTTTTTTAGGCAAGGTCGAGAAAAAGAATATTATTAAAGAGTATTATGAATTTATTGCCAATATTGTTTATAAGCCGAGTTATTTGAGTTTGGAATATGTACTGGAGAAGCATGGAATTTTAACAGAGACCGTTAAGAGTTTTACACTGGTTGCTAAAAAGAAAACTTTTAAATTGACTAATGCTCTAGGAGTTTTTAAGTATTATCACATCAAAGAAAAGCTGTTTAATGGTTTTAAGATCACAAAGAAAGAAAATTTCTTAATCGCCGAAGCTAGCTTGGCTAAGGCTTTGTTTGATTTTCTGTATTTTAGAAAAAATATTCTATCTACTGAAGAACAAATAGCTGAGTTAAGGCTAAACATGAATAATTTTAGCCAGTCAGATTTTAAAGAACTGGGGAAATATATTAAACTGGAAGGCTCTCAAAGGATGGAAACTATTTTTACTTATTTAGTAAGATTATAATTATGACCCAAGTAGTTTTAGAATTAAAGAGTATTATTAAAGAGAACTTTGCCAAAACAGATTTATACAAAAGAAATTTAGTGAAAAGTTATTTGCAGATATTTATTCTACGCTATATTTATTCTCACAAAAAATATAATGAACTAGTATTCTATGGTGGCTCAGCCTTAGCTCATTGCTACGATCTACCGCGTCTATCTGAGGATCTTGATTTTGTTGATACTAGCAAAAGAATCAAACTGGATAAGATGGCTGAAGATTTAAAAGAATATTTCAAGAAAGAGATAGGTTTATCAGTAAGAGTAAAAACTCAAAAGCTTAGGGTATATTTGAAATTTCCCATACTCAAACAATTAAATTTAGGTGATAATAGCCAGTCGGATTGGTTGCATTTGAAAGTTGAAATTTTTAAGGAATTTGACTTTTGTAAAAAATATCAAACGGAAATTAAACCCTTGTTTAAATTCAACCAGTCCGTTTTAGTCAAGACTTTTGACTTAGCCACCTTAATGGCGACAAAAATCAGAGCAGTTCTTTATAGAAAATGGAAAAAAATTGATAAGTCTGGAAAGATCTTGATTGATGTTAAGGGAAGAGATTATTTTGATTTGATGTGGTATTTACAAAAAAAAATTAGTCCAAATTTAAATTGTATTGAGAATATTTCTAGCATAAGTGATCTCAAAAAGAAGCTATTGAAAATTGTAGCTAAGGCTAATGAGCAAAGTATTCAGCTAGATTTAGAAAATTTTGTTGCTGATAGAAATTTCGTAATAGGTTTTGGAAAGAATATAAAAAAGATCTTGGGAAATGAGATTAATGATTTAAAGTAAGAGTTGTTTTCCCAACCTGTCTGGCTCCCTTTAATACCAATATTTTTTCTTTATCTAGCCAATGAAGGATTTTAGGCAAGCATTCTCTTTTGATCATAAATTTAAATTAATTGATAAAAAATCAATGTAATTTTCTTTATGAATTTTAAATGAGAGGAAAATTTCTTCCTAGACTTTCTAAGATTCCCGCTTTCGCGGGAATGACAGATGTCGCGGGAATCTCAATACTTCTAGACGAAACCTTCTTGCATGTCATCCCCGCGAAAGCGGGGATCCAGGCTCTCAAGGACTAAACTTCTACTCTTTAAGATGTCGCGAGAATAACAGATGTCGCGAGAATGGTAATGAATTAACCGATTTTTCTTCTAAAGTATTCTATCGTTTTTTTCAGTCCTTCTTCCAATTGAATCTTTGGTTCCCAGCCAAGTTCTTTTTTCGCCAAAGTTAGATCCGGTTTTCTTTGTTGGGGATCATCTTCAACGGCCTTTTTATAAACTATCTTGCTTTT
>JAGYOS010000083.1 GCA_018399475.1 bacterium | reverse complement strand
AAGAAAGTTTTGAAAAAATCAAGCGACGGGCAAAAAGATTCTAAAGAAAATGAAGATAAGAAGGAATAAAAGCAGGAGTCAAACCTAATTTTAATCAAAAATATATTTAGATAATGGAAAAAGCAACAAATTATTCAAAATCAGATAAACAGAAGGAACAATTGCGGAAAAACGCCGGTAAAAAAGAAAAATCTTTGAAGAAAAAGGCTGTTTCAATTAGAAAAGCTAAAAAAGGGAAAAAAGAAATTAACCGGCAAGAGCATAAAATTGACTTAACCGGTTTGGTTTTTGGCAGAGCAGCTGTTCAAGTTGCATTGTTGCTTTCAGGCAAAAGAAAGGTGGAATATCTCCCCTATCTTGATACCGGAGACAAGGTGACAGTGTATAATTTGGAGAAGTTAAAATTTAAAGGCGGGCGCAAACTTGAAGATAAAACTTTTTATCATTACAGTGGTTATCCGGGAGGAATTAAAGCAATGTCTTTGAGAGAATCGGTTGAGAGGGATTTTCCTAAAGTTTTTCGCCGGGCGGTATATCAAATGTTGCCCAAAAATAAATTAAGGAAGGGAATGATTAAAAGATTGCGAATTTTTAAAGGAGAAATTGAAGAAAGAACTAAAAACTTTTAACAAATTTTCAGAATGAAGAAGAAAATCTTTAAAAAAAAGGTTTCTAAAGCTTCCAAGAAATATTGGCAAGGAGTTGGCAGGAGAAAAACTTCCATTGCTTCCGCTCGTATTTTTAAAGGATCTGACCGAGAGAACAAATTGATTGTCAATTCTAAAAAAGTGGCGGATTTTTTTGCCGTTAAAGAATTGGAGAATATCGCGCTGGCTCCCTTTACGGTTTCTGAAAGCGATTCTCTAAGAGCGGAAATAATTGTTAAAGGAGGGGGAATAAGAGGACAAGCGGAAGCCATTCGTCATGCCATTTCCCGAGCTTTGGTAAAATACGATGAAAAATTTAGGAAACAGCTAAAAGATTTAGGTTATTTGACTAGAGATCCTCGGACTGTTGAAAGGAAAAAGCCGGGGCTTAAAAAAGCCAGAAGGGCCCCTCAGTTTTCAAAACGTTAGAATTTTTTCCATTTTTATTTTTGCATCTCTACACTAAAAAGCTGGACATACTTGTCTGAAGTATCCAGGAAGTAAAATTTTCTGTTTCCGGTATCGTAAGAGAAAAAAGAATTGGGAATATCGGCTTCCAAAACCGGCAAATTATTGATTTGGTCCCTGCTGTCTATTTCTATCAGCTGAATCGTTTGGCCGATGGAAAAAAGCACATGCTGATAATTATGGTGCCACATGGCATCTTGAATCTTAGCCTCTTTATTCTCATAAATTTTTATATTCGCTCCCACATCATTTTTGGGCTGAACGTCCCACTCTCTTAAATAATAAATCTTGATTTCATTCTCGTTAAAATAAAGCAGTTTTTTCCCATCGTCGGAAAATTGAGCGCCTTTAATATTCTCGCCTATTTTTTTGAACAGCCGAGACTCCTCGTCGCTATCGTTGTATAAAAACAGTTCTTGGTCTTGGTTGAGAAGTGCTAGCCTTTTATCGTCGTAAACAAAAAGTTTGTAGAAAGGGTTATCTCCGCTAAAATCTTGATCAATCATATTTTCGGTTATTTGCTTAGGACCGGATCCGAAATAATCGTTTTTAAAGACCAGATTGGCTGGAGCTTGAACGAAAAAAAGACTGCCCTGAGACACTTCGTAACCTCTTATTTTTTCCAAAATCAGCCGGACTTCTTTTTTGCTAAAAGTTGTTAGGTAAAGATTACCCTGGCTTAAAAAATAGAAATTGTCATCATCCAGCCATTTAAAATCGGATACCGAAAAAAAGTTTTCACCGTTTTCCAAATTAGCATCTACCTCTGATAAATATTCTTCTTCTATTGAAAATTGGCTTCTGGCTTCTTTTGATTCCAGAGAAGAAGCGGCGAGGCCTAATTGAGGATTAAGGAAAATAAAATTTTGGTTGTTGGGCCCCTCTTTTTCTATTTTGTCCAAAAGAGCAAGATACCAGCAACATCCTTCCGCTTTTCTAATTTTCAGTAACAAACTGTTTTTCCCGGGAGAGAACTCCGCAGCTTCCAAAGACATTCTTGTCTTGGAGTTGCTGGATTCTTCAAAGATTTGAACAGCGCTTTCTTTATCCACCGAATAGTTAAAAATTCTTAGAGGACCGGCATCTTGATTGGCGTAGATTATTTGCTTGCCACCGTCGGCAATTTTATAGAAAGAGGGATTGATAATGTCCAGTCTTTTTTTCTCCGGATTTTTTTCGGTTAGAAATATATTCCAAAATTCGGTGGCGATTCCCGAATGAACGCTGATTTGTTTCTTCCAAGAGAAGTAACCCGGACTTTTTATTTCCAAAGTGTGGGATCCCGGCTTAACTCCGTTAATATTATAAGCATTGTTAATAATATCGTAAGATTTCTTAGTTATTTCTTTGTTATCTAAATAAAGGCTGACATCTTTAGGCGTTGATTTAACGGTTATGGTCCCTGAATAAATAAAAATGCCGTGTTGGACATTAAAACGGTAGCCTAGAGCGAAGAAAGTTAGCACAATAGAGCTGAAAATAAAAAAAAGAGTTGACGCTGTGTAAATTAATCTTCTTTTCAGAGGAATTTTAGCAAACATTTTAAATCTTAAAAATAATGATATCTCCGTCGCGAACAGTATAGCCTTTTCCTTCTGTTCTGATAAGCCCTTCTTCCCTGGCCTTTTTATAGGAGCCGATTTTAATAAAATCACTGTAGTTTATCACCTCCGCTTTTATAAATTTTTCTTTGAAATCATTATGGATTTTGGCGCCGGCTTGAGGAGCGGAACTTCCTTTAGTTACCGTCCAAGCGCGAGATTCATCTTCACCGGCGGTAAAAAAAGTTATTAAATTCAGCCGGCGGTAAGCCTCTTGGGGCAAAGTGGCGATTTTTGGCTGGATGCCTAACTCTTCCATTTCTTGAGGGCTTAGATCCAATAATTCCGTTTCTGTTTTTATATCCAATTTCAAGCAGTATTTTTCTTGAGCGAATTTTTCCAAATCGGGATGGTTGTTTTGGGAGATATTAAAGACATAAAACATCGGCTTTTTGGTGATCAGGTACAGGCCGGCAGCCACTTTTCTCTCTTCTTTTGATAAAACGGCGGCTGAAGCAGGTCGGCCTTGGTTTAAAGCTTTCTCCAATTTCTTAAGAGCCTCCAATTCAACTTTTGCTTCTTTATTGTTGGGAGTTTTGGCCAGCTTGGCGGTTTTATGTTTTCTTTTTAAAACGGTTTCCAGATCAGCCAGAATAAGCTCGGTATTGATTATTTCCATGTCGGCAGCCGGATCAATTTTTTTGCTGACGTGTTCTACCGCATCTCCCTGGAAAAAACGGACCAGGTGGCAAATAAGGTCAACATTTCTGATGTTGGCTAAAAATTGGTTTCCCAAACCTTCTCCTTTGTGGGCTCCTTTTACCAAGCCGGCAATATCAATAAACTTTATGGCGGCCGGAATTGTTTTCTTGGATGCGAAAATTTCAGACAGTTTCTTTAGTCTTTCGTCTTCTACGGAAACTATTCCCACGTTGGGCTCAATGGTGCAAAAAGGATAATTGTTAATATCCACCGGATTTTTAGTAAGGGCTTTAAATAAAGTGGATTTGCCGATGTTGGGCAGACCGACGATGCCGACTGATAGCATTAGAAAAATTTTAAATTTTAAATTATACTGTCATTCCCGCGAAAGCG
>JAGYOS010000082.1 GCA_018399475.1 bacterium | reverse complement strand
TCAAAATGGCAATCCTGATTTTGAGATTTTGGCCAATGCCGTTCTTTATTCTTTAACAGTGGAGAATGAGACGGGAGCCGTAGTTTATTCAAAAGAAGGTTATTTGGGCAGCTTCAACGAGGATAATCATTTTATGAATATTACCATCAATCCGGAAGATTATTTCGTTTATTCGCTGGTTTTGAGCATCCCTTTTGACATGGATGACTACACAACTCCCGAGAACGAAGTCGATGATCAATATCAAGGGAAAGATGCCCAATTTGATTTCGTAATTCAGTCAACTCAAGCGGGTAATGATGATTGGGCGGGGTCTGTTAACCGGATTGTTTTCCCTTTCCGGATTTAAATAAATCAATTAATGATCGGATGTAATGTTGAAAATTTTTAGGGCTGTCTTCCTATTAATAATATTGGCAATTTGTTTTTCCCAGCCGGAAAATACCGCAGCTTATTTTTCTAAAGTTTTTTTAGCCGAGAACAATAAGCTTGCCACGGGAGATTGGACCGGTCCTACTCTGGCGATTGTTGAAGCTCCTCAAGGGAATATAGCCTATGAAAATTTAAAGCTTAGAGTCAGAGGAGAAGATTCACTGTCAGTAATAGATAATTTTGAATATTTCCTTTATTCCCATGTTCCGGGGGACATTTCTTCGGATTGGATAAAGCCGTTGGAGAAAATTTATTGTGACAGTTCCGGAGGTGATGGCTTAGTAAAGGAAATGGAGATGGAGTTATCTTTGGATAAAATTGAAAATTCAAATCATAAGCTTTGCGCTACCGATGAAAATTGGTGCGAAGGGAAGCCTCTACCGCCGGGAGATTATTATTTGATTATTCGGGCTCATGATTCCAGCAAAATTTTGGATCCTTCAGGCAATGGTAGCGAAGATTTAATTTATCAATTTGAGAAAAAAGAAGTCCAAATTATTTGCCAACCGGGTGATATTAAAGCTAAAGCGGGAGAAATGATCAGTTTTCCGGATATTATTTGTCCGAATGAGCCCGAATTGAGCAAAATAAGTTGGGATTTGGATGTGGCGGATGGAGTTGATTTTGTAAATCCGGATTTATCAGGAAACGCTCCTTTTTTAGAAGAAGGCATCTTAATCCCGGGAACTTATTCAGCTTTTGTTAAGGCTGAGAATGCAGAGGGATTGTTCAAGGAACGAACCTTTACGATTAATATTAGCAATCCCTCTCTTTCCCCGGGAGATTTGGTAATTAATGAGTTTATTCCGAACCCTGAAGGAGATGATAAGGCTTTAATGCCAGAGGGAGAATGGATAGAAATCTATAATAAATTGGCAACAGGAGTAGATCTTTTGGGCTTTGTTTTCTACGATACTTACGACAGTCATGATCTTCCTTTAGATAAAACTAATTGCCAAGATAATTCAACTTTAATTTCACCTTATTCTTATAAATTAATTTATCGAAATGGCGATCCTATTTTTTCAATTAACAACAGCGGTCCGGAAAAAATTAGATTCTTTAGCGGATTTATTGAGAATGAAGAGACCTTGTTAGACAGTTATGAATATTTAGGTAGTGTAACTGCCGGTATGTCTTTAGCCAGGATTCCGGATTTGACAGGAAATTTTCAAAAAATAGTTCCCACTCCGGGAGCAGAAAACAAAACCCCCTGACATTGCAGGGGGTTTTGTTGATCAAGTTTATGTTTAAACTGAGTAGTTTTTAAAAAAGGTGCGATGAAGAAAATACTTCGGAAATCTTTTATTTTTGTTCATTTTATCCTATCTATATGTAAATTAATTAATTTACAAACCCGGGACTTGCTGGCTGAAAACTTTTAAGTTTTCCAGCTGATCCGAGGTTAATGTTTTAGCATCTTTTAAAGCTAACTCAATATCGCTCTCGGAGAATGTTTTGGTTTCTCCTATATTTAGCTGGGAGGAGTATCCCATTTTTTTCGCTAAATAATCTTCCATATATATTTTATGCTCTGCGGTGATAGACGAATCATTATGAGCATCTAAATATTGTTTGACTGCCGAACGAGCTAAAGTTGTTAAACTGTCGCCACCGGCCGCCGTTACTTCATAAGATCCATCCGTTTGAGAAACTACTGTCGCTATTTCTTCTTCAACAGCTTCTTCCGCAATTTCTTCCGCTTGCATTTCTTCAGGTTCTTCAACAGCTTCTTCCGCTGTTGCTGCCTCTTGGCTTATTTCTTCCGTTTCTGCTGGTTCTGTTTCCATTTCGCCTTCTTCTTCCATTTCGGTAGTTTCTCCTGTGATTATTTCTTCAATATTTACTTCTTCCGTGGCTTCTTCCGCCAACTTTTCTTCAGTTTCTTCCGCTCCCCGTTTTGAATAAGAGTAAACTCCTAAAGCAATAACTAAAACAATAATTATTGATAGAACAATTCGAACATTGTCATGTATCCAATTTTTGATCTCCGAAGGCCAGCCTCCCAAAGGTTCAGGAGTTTCGCCTTCATTCTTCATCTTATTCACCTCCCTTCATTTGTTTTTGTAGCATAATTTTAGTTCAGAAAAATCCAAACTTCGACCGTTAGGCAATCCTAACAATCAAGCCTTTAAGTGTCAAGAAAGTGTATCAGAAGAGTACCTTTTGGACGCTTTTGAATATTTTTTTGGCTTGCTTTAAACTCGTATGTTTGTAATAGTACAAGCTAAAATATTTTTAGATAAAAGTTCCTTAAAAA
>JAGYOS010000081.1 GCA_018399475.1 bacterium | reverse complement strand
ATTTCCCCTTGAAGATTCCCTTAATATTAGGTATATTCAAAAGTGAGCTTTTCATCTAAAATTGTTACTTTCTAAAATTTAATAAAGAAGCTTAACTTTTTTTTATTTTACTTAATTTATTGTTAATTTAACTAAATTGATGTTTAAACCGGTTAATCCCAAAGAAGACTTAAATAAAATAGAGACAGAAACTCTCAATTTTTGGAAAGAGAGAAAAACTTTTGAACGTTCCATCCAAAACAGAGCCGAGGCTCCGGTTTACAGTTTTTTTGATGGCCCTCCTTTTGCTACAGGTTTGCCTCATTACGGAACCATTCTCTCTTCAATAGCCAAAGATGTAGTGCCTCGCTATTGGACCATGAAAGGTTATCGGGTTGACCGCCGTTGGGGATGGGATTGCCATGGATTGCCGGCAGAGCATGGAGTTGAGAAAAAATTATCTCTTAAATCAAAAAGCGAGATTGAAACCAAGATCGGTATTGGAAATTTTAATACCGAGTGCCGCCGGGAAGTAAGCCAAATGACTGACGATTGGGAAGAAATAATTAACAGAATCGGCAGATGGGTGGATTATAAAAATCCCTATCGCACAATGGACAAAGAATACATGGAATCAGTTTGGTGGGTATTTAAAGAACTCTATGAAAAGGGTTTAATTTATGAAGATACCAGAATTTCTCTCTATTGCCCCCATTGCGAAACACCTTTGGCAAATTTTGAGATTGCCATGGATAACAGTTACCAAGACGTAGAAGATATCTCAACGTTTGTAAAATTTAAAATAACGGAGGGGCAATACAAAGACAACAGTTTCTTGGTTTGGACTACCACTCCTTGGACTCTTCCGGCCAATACGGCTTTAGCCGTAGGCAAAGACATCCAATATCTCAGAGTTAAAACCGAAAAAAGAGAAACACTTATTATCGCCAAAGATAGAATCGGTGAATTAACCGACAAGTATGCCATTCTGGAAGAAATAAAAGGCAGTGATTTGGAGGGGATTGCTTACGGCGCGCCTTATGAAGAATATTCTCATAAGGGAGGGAGAGAAGAAAATTTACATAAAGTTTTTTTGGGAGATTTTGTTTCTACCAAAGAAGGAACCGGCATAGTCCACTTGGCTCCCGCTTTTGGAGAAGACGACTTTAAACTTTCTTTGGAAAAAGAGATTCCTTTAATTGAAAATGTTGATTCCCAAGCCAGGTTTAAAGAAGGTTCTTGGCAAAATAAAAATGTCTGGGAAGCCAATCCGGAAATCATTCAAGATTTGGAAGAGAAAAAAATACTTTATAAAAAACAAGCTGTAACTCATTCCTACCCTTTTTGCTACCGCTGCCACACTAAGCTTATCTACAAAACTCAGCCGGCTTGGTTTGTAAATATTGATAAAATTCGTAAAGAATTGGAAGCTGAAAATGAAAAAATAAATTGGCAACCGGACTTTTTAAAACACGGACGATTTTTAAAGGGAATTCAAACAGCTCCCGATTGGAATATTTCCCGTGAACGTTATTGGGGATCGGCTATTCCCATTTGGCGTTGCGACAAATGTAAAAAAATAAAAGTAGTCGGATCTTACGACGAGCTTTATCGGCTTAGCGGCCAAAAGTTAAAAGATTATCACCGCCCTTATATAGATAAAGTTGACTTTAAATGTGAATGTGGCGGAACTTTTAAAAGGATTCCCCAGGTTTTGGATTGTTGGTTTGAATCCGGTTCCATGCCTTACGCCGCTTGCCACTATCCTTTTGAAAATAAAGAAAATTTTTCCCAAAAATTTCCCGCTGATTATATTTCTGAATATATTGCTCAAACCCGAGCCTGGTTTTATGTCCTGCATGTCTTAGCCGTAGCTCTTTTTAAACAGCCGGCTTTTAAAAATGTAGTAACCACCGGAGTAATTGCCGGAGAGGATGGCAGAAAAATGTCCAAATCATTGGGAAATTACACCGATCCTAAAATTGTGTTGGATCAATACGGGGGAGATGCTTTAAGATTCTATTTGATGAGTTCTTCCATTATGGAAGCCCGCAACATTAATTTTTCCGTTAACGAAATTGCTGAAATTAAAAGAGGCTTTATTTCAACACTCTGGAACTCTTATTCTTTCTTCGTAACTTACGCCTTGATTGATAAATTTAAGCCGGAGAGAATAGAAGCCGGCGAAGTAAAAAGAGCTAAGCCGAATAACGTTTTAGATCGCTGGATTTTGGCAGAATTAAATTTCTTAATTGGGGATTTTGGAGAAAAAATGGATGGCTACCAAATAGCCAAAGCCGCCCGCCTTTTGCCCAATTTTGTTGATAAACTTTCCAACTGGTACATTAGAAGAAGCCGCCGCCGATTTTGGAAAAGTGAGAATGACGGAGATAAAAAAGAAGCTTACGCTACTCTTTATGAAGTTTTAATAAAATTCTCCCAAGTTTTAGCTCCTTTCATGCCATTCATAGCGGAGAATATCTACAAGAATTTGACTGAGGAAGAATCGGTGCATCTTACCGACTATCCTAAAATTGAAAAAGAATTGTCTGATAAAAACTTAATAAAAAAGATGGCCAAGGTTCAAAATATAACCAAGCTGGCTTTGGCTTTGAGAGCGGAAGCGGGGATTAAGGTCCGCCAACCTCTGGAAAGAATCTATATCAATCAAGCCGACATTTATGAAGACCGGGAATTGAGAGATATCATCAAGGAAGAAATTAACGTAAAGAAATTTTCCTGCGGTGAAAATAAAGAAATGAAAAATTTGAAAAAAATAAAACTTAAAGAAGAAAATAAAATATTGGTCGGTCTTGATATCAAAATAACTCCGGAGCTTAAAGAAGAAGGTGAGGCTCGCGATTTGATAAGACAGCTTCAAGAAATGCGGCGCAAAGCAAACTACCGGCTTAACGATAGAATAGTTATTTATTACGACGGAGCTGAAAACGTCTTTAAAAATTTTGGAGATTTAATTGCAAAAGAGACTTTAGCCAAAGAACTGAAAGCAGGCCTAAAAGGAAAATCCGACTGGGAAACAGAAATTAAAATTGCAGATAAAATTGTTAAACTGGCAATAGCTAAAAAAACGGGAGAGGCCTCAAAAAAATAAAAATTTATTCACGGCCGGTAAAAAATGAATGAAATTAAAACAACTGAAGGCCTTATTTTAAAAAAAATAAAAATAGGAGATTTTGATTCCTTATTGGCTGTTTTAACTAAAGAATACGGAAAAATAAATGTCTTCGCTAAAAGTTCCCGGAAGCCTAAGGCAAAATTGGGTTTTCACTCGGAACCGGGCAGTATTTCTCGTATTCATTTCATCCCTCAGAGAAACAGAGACGGCTATTTGCTCACGGGAGCCACTTCTATTTGGAAACCTGACTTTTTAAAACTTTCTCGTTTAAAAAATAAAATTTTTTACCAAGGATTAAATTTAATTGAAAGACTGACTGTTGAAAGCATCCAGGAACCAAAAAAAATTTTAACCCTTTTTAATCTAGCTAAAGAATATTTCAAAAAAATTTCTTCTGAAAGAGTAAAAAATAAGCACTTGATTCTTTACCAAATCAGTTTTACTCTAAAATTGTTAGATTCTGCCGGCTTTCGTCCCAATTTAAAAAAATGCGCCAACTGCAAAAAAGAATTTCAAAAAGGAAAAAACATTTACTATGATAATGAAAGCGGAGGCTTGATTTGTTGCCAATTTGCTTATTCTTCAAGCCTGGGAAGCCAAAAAATAAGTTTTGATTCTTTGAAATTAGCTAACTACCTTCTCCAAGAACCTTTGGAAAAAATTAAAAAACTGAACATCCAAAAAGAAATTGCCGAAAAAACTTGGAAATTAGCCTTAAATCATTTAGAATATTGTTTAGAATAGTTAAATTAAAAAATAAAAATAAAAATGGAACTTAACGATTTACAAAATAAGCTCCACTCCAAAACAAGCGATATTGAAAAAAGACCTCACGATTTCAATACCTTGAATCCTCAAAATGTAAAAGAAGAAGTTCCCAAAAACGATCTCAAAGAAGAAAAATGGAAAGAGGGTAATGAAACTACCCAAAAGCAAAAAAAATATCTACTGAGAATTATCATCGGGATCTCTATTCTAATATTTTTTCTGCTGGGAGGTTACGGGCTTTATCTCTACAAAACCAGACAATTTTCTCCGGATAATGTAATTCTTTCTTTTGACGCACCGGAGACAATGGAAACAGGCAGAGAGTTTTCTTTTAGCTTTTTATATCACAATAATAACCGAGCCGACTTACAAGATTGCCAGCTAGAGATAGCTTTTCCTGAGTCTTTAGAAATAATCCAGGCCGATCAGGGATCATTGGATACGGGTAAAAATCTTATTCTTTTTAATCTGGGAGAATTATCCGCCAAAAATAACGGAACTATTAATTTCACCGGCAAGATAGTGGATAAAGAACAAGCGGTTGCCTATCTAAACGCAACTCTAACTTATAAAAAAGAAGGTCAAACAATAGAAAATAAACAACAAGCTCGGCAAGGCATAAATATTGTCGCTTCCAAAATATTGGTTCAATTGGAAGCCACTCGCCAAACAGCTTCGGGAGATTTAGCAGAATATCTCTTAAAAATTAGAAACAACTCTCGGGAAAATCTTGAAAATTTAGAAGCCAAACTGAATTATCCCGAAGGGTTTACTTACGCGGAAGCAAATATTGCTCCGGCGGGAGAAGGTAATAACATTTTCAGACTGTCTTTACTTGCCCCGGGAGAAGAAACTGAGATCAATATAAAAGGAAATTTGGTTGGATCGGCAGTAGAAAGAAAAAATGTTTCCGTTCAAGTGGGGATCCGAGATGAAAACAATTTTAATATTCTGGCTGAAGAATCCGCCCAAACTGAAATGGTAAGTTCTCCGCTTATTGTTCAACAAGAAATTTCAAGCGGGGTTGACGAAAAAGGAAACACTAATCCCGGTGATACCTTAAGATTTAAAGTAAAATATAAAAACTCCAGCGATCTGCCGATGAAAGATGTAGTTGTCACCGTTGCTCTGGAAGGAAAAGCGATTGATTTTCCTTCTGTATCTTCTGAAAATGGAAATTTTGATCTCAATCAAAAGAATATCGTTTGGAGAGGAGGGGATGTTGATTTATTAAAAACATTGGAGCCACAAAAAGAAGGGGAGCTGGCTTTTGAATTTAACGTATTGGCTTTCCTTCCATCGGAGAGTTTAGATGATAAAAATTTTGAAATTTCTTCCATAGCTCAAATTGACAGCCCTGATGTTCCCACTCCTATCGCCGCTAATAAACTAATCGCTTCAGACCAAAAGAAAATTAAAATAAACAGTAAAGTGCTTTTGGAAAGTTCCGGTTTTTATAATGACAATATAATTCCTAATTTCGGTCCCATTCCACCTAAGGTTGGAGAAGAAACCAGTTATACAATCCACTGGAAAATCATGAATATAAACAACGACCTTTCGGAAACCACGGTTAAAGCCACCTTGCCGGATTACGTAACCTGGAAAGAAAATTTTTATCCGGCCAGTGCCAGAGAATTGTCTTTTAATGAAAGAACTAATGAAATCGTTTGGAATCCCGGAAAAATTCCCGCTCAGACGGGAACTCAATTGTCAGCCAAGGAAACAATTTTTCAAATTTCAATTACCCCCCAAGAAGACCAGGTAGGCAAAGAACTAATTTTGGTAAATCAAGCCGTTCTTACCGGAACCGACGCTTTTACGGGGAAACAGTACCATTTGCAAGACGAACCGATTGATACAAAATTAAAAGATGATATAAGTGTTGATTCTTCAGGGGCAACAATAGCGGAATAAACACCGGCTTGTTTTTTGCCTTTTGTTATGCTTAAATAAAAAATTGAAAAATTAGAAAATTTCTGCCAAACCAATATGAAACGAAACAAGCCAATTAAGTTTATCATCTTTTTCTCTCTGCTAGGCGGAGCAATTTTTTTGATAATAGCTTTAACGAATTTTCCCGGCTACCAATCAAATTTTTCAGCTGCCATAGTAGAAAAAGAACCAGTTTCCAGAAGTTTTAACGCTGAAAATAATTCTCAGAAAATCGCTTATGCCCTTAATCTGACAAAACATTTCTTGCTAAGCGATTTTTTTATAGAAGAGGTGGAAAAAAATATCAGCCTTGATCTGAAAAGTTTATCAATAAACAGCAATTTTTTAACTGAAGAGGAGGAAAGCTTCATCGGAGAAAAATGGAAAATAAACAAAGCCGAATGGAAACGATCCCTTTCCCTTAAAAAAGATAGCCGGGCAAATTTAATTTTTATTGGGATAAAAGCTAAAAACCCTAAAATTGCTTATTTATATTCTTTGGAAATTGCCCGCAGTTTTAGAGAATCTTTCCCCCAATTTCTAAATTCTGAAAAATTAGAAATAAAAATTTTAGACAAACCAACCAAGGCACTGCCTGATTACACAACTGCCGGCTATTTTTCCCTCTTGGGCCTTATTTTTGGAGGATTAACCGGCTACACCATCACTTTAATCCCCATTAGAAAACCAACCGAGTGGGTTTCTAAAAAAATGAAAGTAAAAGTAGTAGAACAGAAACAAAAAAGAAAAGATGAAAAAATAATAAAAAAAGAGAACACCAGCTCGGCAAACTTACCCGAAAAGAAAAAATCTTTTGTCGGAAATACTTTTTTTAGAGAAGAGAAAGAAAATTTAAGCGATAAAAAAATAAAAGAAAGGTTAAATCGTCTAATAAATGGAGAATTTTAAAATGAAGAAAGAAGTAAAAATAGCTATTTATATTATCTTTTTGCTGACTCTGCTTTCTATAATTTTTTATTATTTTAAAAGCTTTAATTTTAATCTAAAAGAAGCCGCCCATTTTCCCTCTCAAGAATCAGCAGCGCCGGAGGAAGAATCTCTAAATTTTTTAACTTTTCTTGAAAAATTCAGCGGAACGGATTCTCCGCAAAAATATTTGCTTCTTTTCCAAAATTCAATGGAATTAAGGCCCACCGGAGGATTTATTGGATCCTTTGCCATTATAGATGTCCAAGGAGGAAAAATAACTCAAAAAAGAACATTTGATACGGCTGTTTTTGACACAAAAATTAAAAATTCTCCGGAACCTCCCTACTTCATAAAAAAGTACCTGCATGCTTCCACTTGGGGAATCAGGGATTCCAATTGGTCTTTTGACTTTCCGACCAGCGCTAAAAGAGCGGTTGATTTTTATAAAATGGGCAGTGGGCAAGAAGAAGAAATTGACGGCGTCATCGGTTTTACAACTGACGTTCTGAGATATCTTATAGAAAAAACCGGGCCTGTAACTATCCAGGGCATAGCCGGCGAATTCACCGAAGAAAATTGTTTGGAAAAATTAGAATACGAAGTTGAAATGGGTTATAACCAAAGAGGGGTTTCTCAAGAAGAGAGAAAAAATATTTTGGGAGACCTAATGGAGATAGTTTTGTCGCGGTTAATGGAAATGAATAAATTGGACCAGCTTATGCTGGTTAATGAGATAAAAGATGTCCTTAATAAAAAAGATATTCAGTTCTTCTTTTTTGATCCCCCAATGGAAAATTTTGCTTTAAAAAACAATTGGGGAGGAGAGATTGTCTCCGTTGCTAAAGAAAATGATTATTTGGCAATAGTGGATTCAAACCTGGGAGCCAGAAAAACCGACCGCTGTCTGGAACACTCTTTTAATTATTATGTTGACGTAGCTGAGGGAGGCGAGCCTCAAGCAAAATTGGAAATAAAATATAAAAATACCTGTTTGGAAAAAAACTTTATGACTGATAATTACCACAGTTATTTAAGAATTTACGTCCCCCAAGGTGCTAAAATAAAAGAAACAGAAGGTTTTGACAGGGGTTATATTGATGAATCAATGCTGATAAAAGGCAATGTGGTTTTTGAAGAAGAAAAAGAAAAAGCTATTTTTGGCAATTTGGTTTACGTACCATTGGGACAAGAAAAAAAATATTCTTTTACTTACAATCTTCCCGAATCAATTGATTCTGAAAATTATAAAATTTATTTTCAAAAACAAGCGGGAATGAAGAACCCTTATCTTAAAGCAACTCTTAAAAATACTCGGGGGGAGAAAATTTTATTTGAAGGAGAGATAGACAGAGATATTTTGATTCCTTAAATTAAAAAAGAAAAATTAAAAAAAATTTAATATCTAATTTTTTTTTGCTATAATAAGAGTTGTTATATTTTAACTGACTCTTGTTGTAAATAATTTACCGTGCAACCTAAAAATGGGTAAAATAATTTCTTTAGTAAACCAAAAAGGGGGAGTGGGGAAAACAACCACTGCCGTAAATTTATCCCAATACCTTTCAGAAAAAGGCAGAATCGTCCTGTTGGTTGATTTGGATCCTCAAGCTAATGCCACTAGCGGAGTTGGCATCAATAAAGACAAAACTCTTTCCGGAGTTTACGATGTCTTAATAAGACGTCTTCCGCTTGAAAAAGCGATCTTAAATACAAAATCCGTCGGTTTTGATGTTCTGCCATCTTCCATTGACCTTTCAGGAGCTCCCGTTGAATTAACAAATATGTCTAACCGGGAATTTTGCCTTTTCAACGCTTTAAAGAATGTTCGTGAAAATTACGATTATATTATAATTGACAGTCCTCCCAGCCTTGACTTGCTTACCATTAACGGGTTGGTAGCTTCCAACGAAATAATAATTCCCGTTCAGTGCGAATACTATTCCCTGGAAGGCTTAAGCCGGCTTTTAGAAACCGTAAGTCTTATAAAAAAAGGGTTGAATTCCGGCCTGGAAATAATGGGAGCGGTTCTCACCATGTATGATAAAAGGAACAAACTTTCCCGCCAGGTATTAAAAGAAGTAAGGGATAATTTTCCGGGCAGAGTTTTTGAATCAGTTGTCCCCAGAAACGTAAGGCTTTCCGAAGCTCCCAGTTTTGGGAAAACAATTTTAAATTTCGCCAAGCTTTCCAAAGGCGCTAAAGCTTATAACAATTTAGCCAGGGAAGTTATTGAGATGGAAAGAGAAAATTTTACAATATAAAAATAAAAAATGAAATCCGAAAATTTAGGGAAAGGCCTTTCTGCCTTAATCCCCGACAAAATAAAAAGAAACTTTGCCGGTAGTAGGTCAAAAATAGAACAAGATACAAAGCCGGAAGAAAATTCTCTTGCGGCTTCGGGGTTGGAAGAAAATATTATTTTGATTGAATTGGATAAATTGATTCCCAACTCCAGCCAGCCTCGCCAAAACTTTAAAGAGGAAGAGCTGGAATCTTTAGCCGAATCAATTAAAGAATACGGCTTGCTCCAGCCGATTATGGTAATCGGCAGAGAAGAAGGAATTTACGAAATTATTGCCGGAGAGCGAAGGTTCAAAGCGTCTAAATTGGCGGGGCTTGAAAAAATTCCGGCTATTGTTAAAAAGGTGGATAATTTATCAAAACTTGAATTAGCCTTAATAGAAAACATTCAAAGAGAAAATCTTAATCCTATTGAAGAAGGCAAGGCCTACAAAAAACTTATGAAAGATTTTCGGTTTACTCAAGAAGATATTTCCCAAAAAATTAAAAAAGGCAGATCAACCATCGC
>JAGYOS010000080.1 GCA_018399475.1 bacterium | reverse complement strand
TTTGATTTGGTGCTTTTGGATATCCTCATGCCTCGCAAAGACGGGTTTGCAGTTTTAAAAGAATTAAAGAGCAACCCCAATTTTAAAACCTCGGTTATAATTCTTAGTAATTTGGGGAAACAGGAGCAGATTGAGAAAGCTATGAGCCTGGGTGCCAATGATTATATTATTAAGACTCAATTTACGCCCCAAGAGGTAATTGAAAAAATAAAAGAAATTTCTACAAATAAAAAATAAAAATAATCAATTGATTTAAATTATTATGGAATCCAATATTCAAGCTCGCCATAGAATGCGCCGGCTTTTAGAAACAGTTATCCAGCAAGGAGCATCTGACCTTCATTTATCAGTTGGCAAACCGCCAATTTTAAGAATTGACGGTGTGTTATCTCCATTGTCTAATGAAAAACCGCTTACCAAAGAAGAGGCAGCCAATTTAATTTTAGCGGTTATGTCTCCGGAGCAACAAGATAGGCTTAAAAGGGATTTAAGCATTGATTTTTCTTTCAGCCTTGAAGATAAGGCCAGGTTTAGAGCTAATGCCTTTCACCAGTTGGGAGTTTTAAGCGGAGCTTACAGGCTTGTGAGTTCTAAAATAAAGACGATTGAAGAACTCAATTTACCGCCCGTGCTTCATGAGTTTAGTAAATTCTCTCAAGGCTTGGTCCTTTTTGTGGGTCCTACCGGCCATGGAAAATCCACTTCAATGGCGGCTATTCTTGACGAGATTAATCACAGCAGAACAGAACATATTCTTACCATAGAAGATCCTATAGAATATATTTACAGGGAAGACCTTTGTTTGATAAACCAAAGAGAAATAGGGCAAGATGTTCTTAGTTTTTTTGACGGTTTGAAATCTTGCTTTAGAGAAGATATCAACGTGATCCTTTTGGGAGAAATGCGGGATTTGGAAACAATTGAGACCGCTCTGACAGCCGCTGAAACCGGGCATCTTATTTTTTCAACTTTACACACTAATGACTCTTGGCAAACGATAGATAGGATTGTGGGAAGTTTTTCCGGAGCTCAACAAAATCAAATGAGAATGCAGTTGGCGAATGTTTTGCAAGGAATATGTTCCTTAAGGCTTTTACCAAAAATAGGAGGAGGCAGAGTTCCTGCTACAGAAGTGCTTATTAAGAACGATGCAGTGGAAAATTTAATTAGAGAGAACCAAATTCATCAAATCCCTAATGTTTTGGAGACCAGTTTGAAAGAAGGCATGCATTCCATAAATCGTTCTTTGGCTAACTTGATTAAAGAGGAAATGATAACTTTGGAAGATGCTGAAAAATATACCGTGGATAAAGAAATGCTTCATTTGCTAATAAAATAATTAAAAATTTGCTTCTTCCCCTGATTGATTTTGGGGATGTTTGGTAAATAAAAAAATATGGATTTTAAGTATAAAGCTAAAAATTTGCAGAACAATGTGCAGACAGGGATAGTGAAAGCTTCCAATGAGGAAGCAGCTTTAGAGACTTTAGAAAAGAACGATTTAAAAGTTTTTTATTTGGAACCGGCGGTAGCTAAAGGTTTTTTTAGCGATTTAACGGAAAAAATAAATAAGGTTTCCTCTAAAGACTTAGTTGTTTTTTCCCGCCAGCTTTCAATTTTAATTGCTTCTAAGGTTCCAATTGTTAAATCGCTTAAAATTATTGGAGACCAAACGGAAAATGTCGCTTTAAGAAATATTTGTTTAAAAATGGCGACCGAAGTGGAAGGAGGTAATGCTCTTTCAGAGGCTTTGGATAAGCATCCTAAACAGTTTGACCATTTTTTTGTCAGCGTTGTAAAAAGTGGAGAATCTTCAGGTAATTTACAGCACTCTT
>JAGYOS010000079.1 GCA_018399475.1 bacterium | reverse complement strand
ATCCGAGCGGATTTTTTTCTCATCAATATCGGCCGGCATTACTTCAAAATCATAGCCGGCAGCTGCTAAAATTTGTTTTCTCCATTTGGATCCGGATCCTAAAATTATTTTCATCCTTTAAAAAATTAAAAACAGCGTCTTTTTTCTTTAAGGAGTAATTCTCTTAACACCCCTATAAACAAAGGATGACTCCCGGACACTCGCCAGCTTCAGCAATTTCATTAGCATCCTGGCCGGCCCCATTCCAATTCCTCCGTGAGGCGGACAGCCGTATTTAAAGAATTTAAGATAATGCTGAATGGATTCTCCACCAATATTATTTTCCTCCGCCTGCTTTTTTAAAACTTCATAGCGGTGTTCCCTTTGGGAACCGGTAGCAATTTCAATTCCGTTCCAAAGCAGATCAAAACTCTTGGTTATTTTTGGCCGTTTTTCATCCCGCATGTGGTAAAAAGGCCTTATGCCAACCGGATATTCAGTCACAAAAACAAATTCATGCTTTTTTTCTTTCAAAAAATAATTTGAGAGAGCTTTTTCTTCTCCCGGATTAAGATCGCCGCTTTTTTCCTGTTTCACTTTTTGCTCTTTAAGAATTTTCTTAGCTTCTTGCATGGTAACCCGAGGGAAAGGAACTGTAGGAACTTGAATTTCCCTCTGATACTCTTTAGCTATTGCTCGTCCATACTTATCTTTTACCGCTTGGATAACATAAGCTAACATTTGTTCCGCTTCCCGCATCACATCTTCATGAGATTCAATAAAAGAAATTTCAAAATCATAGCCGGTAAACTCAGTGCTGTGGCGGGAAGTAAAAGAAGGTTCGGCCCTAAAAACGGGACCGATTTCAAAAACTTTTTCAAAACCGGCAGCCATTGCCATCTGTTTATAAAACTGAGGAGATTGAGCCAAGTAAGCTTTTCTTTTGAAATAAGGCAATTCAAAAAGTTCCGCTCCCGATTCGCTAGGAGCACTCATTAATTTTGGAGAATGAATTTGAAGAAAATCATGCTTAAGAAAATATTCCCGCATAGCTCTTTCCATTTCCGTCCAAACTTTAAAGATCAATTGCTTTTTCGGCTTTCTTAAATCCAGCCAGCGCCAATCCATTCTTTTCTCTTGAGAAGTTTCTCCCTTGGTTTTTTCCGCTATGGGAATAGGTAACTCGGGATCCGATTTGGACAAAACTTTGACTTCCGCCGCTTCAACTTCCACTCCTCCCGGAGCTTGTTTTTCTTCCTTGGCTTTCCCGATAATTTCAACCACCGACTCTTGGGAAAGACCCGAAGTGGCTTTATAAGCCGTAGAGTTTTTCTTTAGAATAACAACCTGAACAATCCCGGAAATATCTCTAAGAATCAAAAAACGGATGCTTCCCAAATCCCTAATAGTATGAATCCAACCTAAAATTTTTAGCTTTTCCCCAACCTTTTTTTTAATAGCCTTTATTTTTGTTCTTTTCATCGGTTAAAATTAAATTATTATTTATATAAAAAATAAAAACCGTTCCCACCAGCTTATTAAAAAATAATAAGCTTTAAAGGACGGCTTTAACCGTGGTACCACCTCAATTTACCCGATTATTACTAACCGAGCCTTTGGACCTCCGAAAGGTCTTGCGCTTTAACGGGCGCTCTCGTGGGATTTTACTGACCCAAAAGGTGTTCTTTCCCAAACTCCGCGGTGTTTGCCGCATCATCGTTTTCTATTTTTTAATTTACAGCATTTGCAATAATAATTCAAGAGAAAATAAAATAGGCAGTTCTTTTTTATAGAACTGCCTATTAAGGTTAGATGAAGGCTAATGAAAATAGCCTTCATCAAGATTCTTTAAGTCACATGGGAACCCTTGCCAATCAAGAGAAACCCAATTTTCCCTTTCTGCTCCTTCCGGTTCCCAATCGGGAACTGATAAAAATTTAACGTAGTCAAATACAGGATGCATTCGACTAGGTTTAGGCGTCCCATTGTAATGGTTCACCCTTGCTTTCCACTCTTGCTCATTCGGGTTCCAAATTACGGAACCCGAAACCAGACAGGGGCCTTTCTTGAGATTGATGACATTCTTCACCTCAATTTCGAGACCGTTTGGGATTTTTTCCTCTTCCTCTTCCTCCAGTGTAAAATAATCTTCATTAAGATTATCTAAATTACAGGGAAACTCTTGCCAGTCAACAGAAACCCAGTCTTCCCTCTCTGCTCCTTCCGGTTCCCATTCAGGAACTGAGAGATACTTAATATATTCAAAGGCTGGATGTTCCAAACTAGGCTCAGGCGTCCCATTGTAATGGTTCACTCTCGCCACCCACTTTCCTTTTTCCGGATTCCAAGTTACGGAACCGGAAACAAGGCAGGGACCTTTTTTGAGATTGATCACATTCTCAACCTCAATTTCTAGGTTGTTAGTAACTCTCTCCGAATCACTAGAACCAGAACCCCCACTTCCTACTATTGAGAGAATTCCTACGGCAATAATAAGTGCCAACATTAATACTTCCACTGCTTTTCTTAATCTCTCCATTTCTTCCTCCTTTTAGGTTTAAATTAAATTTTTAAAGAACCTAGAAACATAGCACATTTTGTCTAAATTGTCAAATAAT
>JAGYOS010000078.1 GCA_018399475.1 bacterium | reverse complement strand
TATAATTGGGATAAAATTGCCGTTCGGGTGGCAAAAGAATTAATTTCATTTGACAAAAAATGAATTTCTTCTATTTTATTTAGAGTTATTAAAGTTGGAGAAAAATGGTTTTTTAAAGATTCCGGTTCTTAAGATGAATTTTTAGAAATCGTTTCTCTAATTTTTGGCTTATAAAAATAAAACTGCGAATTTTATTAAGCAGTTCTAGATGGCAGGTTGGAGCACTTTATAGCCGAGACCTGTTTTTAATAATCAATTTAATACTCAGTTATGGAAAATGGAAAATATTTAACCAAAGAAGGCCTTAATAAAATAAAGGAAGAACTTTCCAGAAGGAAGAAAGATGACCGCCAAGCAATAGCCCGGGCGATCAAAGAAGCTAAAGAACAAGGAGACCTTAGCGAAAATGCAGAATATAGCGAAGCTAAGTCTCGGGAGAATGAAAATGAAAAAAGAATTGCCGAGCTGGAATCAATTGTTAAGAATAGCACCGTAGTTAGAAAAAATACTCAAAGCAATAAAGTTGAGATAGGCAGTGCCGTTAAAGTAAAGGCTATGAATGTAGTCCGTTCATTTTTTATTGTTGGCAGCGACGAAGCTGATCCGGCCCTTAATAAAATATCCAATGAATCTCCTATCGGTTCGGCCCTTTTGGGAAAAACTTGCAATGATTCGGTTTCCGTAAAGGTCCCCGGCGGAACGGTAAAATATAAGATTTTGGAAATTGGGAATAAATAAGCGTTTGTTTTAAAATAAAAAATAATTAAGCTAATTTATGAAAAAAAAGATTTTAATTAAGTTTGGAGGATCCATAATGACTCCTCATTTACCGGATTCGGCTTACATTAAAAAATTTTGCAAATTTATAAAAAAGCTTAATAAAAAATACCGTTTTATCTTAGTGGTTGGTGGCGGAGGTGTTAATACCATTTATAACGAGACAGCTAAAAAAATTTCCAAAGTGGACAGCGAGGGACTGGATTGGATTGGAATTTATGCCAGTCGGCTAAATGCCCGATTACTAGCTAGCGTTTTAGGAAATAAATGCCATCCTAGAATAATTACTGATCCAACCTCCACTTTAAACTGGAAAAAAGATTTTTTGGTGGGAGCCGGCTGGAAACCTGGTTGGTCAACCAACTATGTGGCTTTGGTTTTAGCCAAGAAGATTAAAGCGGATATGATTATCACGGCTACCAATACGGATTATGTTTTTAATAAAGACCCGAATAAATATAAAGATGCCAAGCCTCTTAAGGCAATAAGCTGGCAAGCTTTAAGGGAGATGATAGGGGATGAATGGCAACCGCGGATGCATGCTCCTCTTGATCCTTCAGCTATCCGTTTTGCTCAAAAGAATAAAATGCAGGTCATCAATCTTAACGGTAAAAATATCCCCAATTTGAAGAAAGCAATTGAGGAGAAAAATTTTAAAGGTACGGTTATCTCTTAAGAGATATTTTTTTGGAAAATATTTTCTCTCATGTTATTATTTAACCGAGAAAAA
>JAGYOS010000077.1 GCA_018399475.1 bacterium | reverse complement strand
TTTAAAGCGAAGAAAAATTTTTCAGGAGTGGTGGTGGAATTTCAAGACACTCCGGGAATCTATTCTATTTCTGAGGGGAATGAAGGTGAAAAGGTAACTAAAAGAGCTTTATTGGATGAAGAAGTAGCCGGGGTGGTTTTAATTGCCGATGCCACTTCTTTGGAAAGAAGCTTGTATATAGCTTTGCAAATTTTGGAGGCTGGCATTCAAATTATTTTGGCTTTAAATTTTGTAGAAGACGGCGAGAAAAAAGGAATAACAATCAACTATAAAAAATTGGCGAGATTACTTGGTGTTCCTGTTATTTCTTTTAATCCCTTAACCAAAAAGGGGATTCCTAAACTTATAAAAGCGGTTTTAGAAATTGAGAGAAAACCAAAAAGGATTTTCAAGATTAAATATGACGATCATTTGGAAAAAGGCATAGCCGAATTAATCCCACAAATTAAAAAAATCCGTTTACCCAAAAGATTTGCAGTTTTAAGAATCTTAGAAAAAGATCAAAGCTTTTATCGGTATCTTAAAAATAAACAAGCGGTAAAAAAAGTAGAAAATGGTTTAAAAAAATACCATCCACAATTGGCCAAAGACATATCAGTAGCTAGGTATGGAACGGCTTCGTTTATTGCGGGAAAAGTTACTCAAATTGTCTCCTTAAAAAAAAGAAAAAAATGGGAAGAAAAATTGGATAAAATTCTTTTGGATAAAATCGGTGGTCCGGCTGTTATGGGAATTTCTTTGTTTATTGCTTTTGGAATATTGCTTTATTTCGGCAATTTAATTCAAACCTTTCTTCTAAATTGGGTAGGAGATTTACCAATCATTTCTAATGGAGCCGAGTCCTCTCTTCTTTTGGTGGTTTTAGCTCAAGGCTTAAAAGGATTGGCGGCGGGAGTTGCTATTGCTTTACCTTATGTTTTTTTATTTTATTTATTGTTGAGCTTATTGGAAGATATCGGAATTCTTTCTCGTTTTATTGTAAATGCTCAAAGGTTTTTGAGAAAATTGGGATTACCGGGGGAATCTTTTATCCCTTTAGCATTGGGTTTGGGTTGTACGGCTCCCGCTGTTCGCTCCACAAGAGTATTAGTTTCTAAAAAAGAACAATTTTACACGGCTTCTTTCTTTGCTTTTATCCCTTGCTCTAGCAGAATTGCTATTATTATGGGAATAGTTGGTTTTTATGGCAGTTGGCAGTTATCACTAGCTGTTTTTGCCACTTTGCTGATTCTCGGTTTAATTTGGGCACTTGGCATGAAAAAAATAACTCGATTAAAAAATAGGCCATTGTTGATAGAATTGCCTCCTTATAGAAAGCCTTTGATTAAAAATGTTCTTAATAAGAGCTGGCTTAGGATGAAATCTTTTGTTTATGTCGTCATACCTCTATTAGTATTAGGGGGGATAGCTTACGGCATTTTGGATCTTATCGGTTTTACTGCTGTGACAGTAAAATATTGCTCAGTTATTACCGATTGGTTAGGGTTACCGGCTGGGGCAATTATACCTTTGGCGTTTGGTTTTTTACAAAAAGATTTAACGGGAGCAATGTTGCTTTCAGTGTTTGGAAGCAGCGGAGTTTTAGCTCTAACTTCCCTTCAAATTTATACTTTTGGTGTAGCGGCTACCGTCGGAATCCCTTGTATTATTGCCTGGGGAATGCTTACTAAAGAATTTGGTTTCAAAAAAGCTTTTGTTTTGACATTGGCAACAATAATTTATGGTTTTTTATTTGCCGGTTTGATTTGGAGAATGATCGCATTTTTCTAAACGCTTCTCTCGACATTTAGATAAAGTGTTAGCTGTTTTTTCAAATAAATATTTGATAATTTTAACCAATAAAATTGACAAAAACGTTTTTTAGGAACAGCTTTATCAAATAACTTAGTTCTTTAATTTAAAAAAAGGAGGAAAGAATGAAAATAAAGTTGAATTGCCGTCCGGAAAGATTTAAAAGTGAAGAGTATCCTCTGCCGTCTAAAATCTGTTCTCCTGATTGCCGATATTGGCCTTATTGCAATGAAGAGAGATTAAACAGAGTTGAAGACGAGATAACGGAGGAAAGAGAGGAATTAAGAAATAGAGTGATGAATTGGAAAAATAATAGAGGGGCAGCAGAAGCTTAACAAACACGAACAATTTTTAAAAAGGGCCAATATGGTCCTTTTAAAAATGTTTGGAATTAAATAAAAATGATCTTAGCTCGTTCTAAATAACGTCTTGATAATATTTGGAATAGCTATTTTGTCATTTTGCTTTTTGGAAGAAAATTATTTTTTATGCTAAACTTTTTAATTAGCATTTAATAAATAAAAATAAAATTACTATGGGGAAAAGAAAAAAGAAAATTCTGCCAGTTGCCATTTTGCTGGTTGCTTCAGTCCCTTTTCTAGCTGGAGCGGAAAATGTAAGTAGTCAAAATAATTCAAGTTCTCAAGGAGTTGGTAATTCCAACAATACTGAAAAAACAGTGGTGGAAGAATCTACAATTTCGGGGAATCAAGTTCAAAATCAAGTTCAGACTCAAAATGCCGGAGAGGAGCAGCAGCTTCAAGTCAATACGGAGGAAGCCTTGGAAGCCGGCAAAGAACCTGGGGAATCTTATCAAGGAAAATCTGAAATTCATTCCATCAATCAAAGGAGCATTATAGATGAAAAGATAGAGGCATTATTAAGTGATGAAAGCATTCAAGGAAAAATTGGGAGGCAAGTGAAAGAAATTGCCGTTCAGCAACAACAGTCTCAAAAGATTATAGAAGAAGGATTGGGAAAGATTGAAGCTCGTCAAGGGTTGATAAAAAAAATATTCGGTACTGATTCTGAAGCTTTAGAAAATCTTAAAAGGCAATTGGAACAAAACAGGGCAATGACACGTGAGTTACAAGGATTACAAGCGCAAGTAACGGATCAAGCCGACCGGGACCAAATTCAAGGGACAATTCAGGTCTTAGAAGAACAAAATTTAGCTCTTGAGAGCCAAATTCAAACAGAAGAGCAAAATAAGGGATGGTTTGACTGGCTTCTAAAGATTTTTGGAAATTAATTTTTTCTAATAACTTCAAGAAATAAAAAAAGACCGCTTTTCTTTTTAAGAAAAAGCGGTCTTTGAGTGGAAGATTCTTGCTACTCTAAGCTTAATGCTTTTCTCAGAATAACAAGGGCATCTCCCACTGTAATTTGTCCATCAGGAACTGCATTTCCTCTAGAATCTAGAGGAGCTACATCCCCATGACAAAGTTCATTTGCACTGGGTTCCTCCAACTCTAGCGCAAATCTTAAAGCTACTAAGGCATCACCAACATTGATGATGCCATCTCTATTGCCTCGCGGAGCGATATCTCCGTCTCCGCACAGCAGGAGGAGGGAGTTATAAAGATTGACTCTTCCTCCTGTGGCAACTTTTCCCAGTAAAGAATTTTTCTTGTCTACTCCAGCTTTTATCAACTGGGCAATCTCTTTACTGGAAAGAGATGGTTTCTCTGACTTTAACAGCGCCGCAATTCCTGTAACAAAAGGCGCTGACATTGACGTTCCATTAAG
>JAGYOS010000076.1 GCA_018399475.1 bacterium | reverse complement strand
AATTATCCGACACCATAAAGTTTTTTATTTAACCGTCAAGAGAATTTCCACTTCATTAATTCCATCCTTTTTAACTTCTACCGGTGTAGATCCCGGATTCTCTACATTCTTCGGGAAATTAACATCATTGAAGAAAATAAAATAATTTCCGGGTTGAACATTAAAAACTGCTTGGCCGTTTTCGTCACTTAAAGCAACACCGCCAATTGGCGGTTGGCCTGGAGTTTCAGCCAAATCCACCTCCACATTCTGCAGCGGTTGGCCGTTATCCATTTTTAAATTTACTTTTAGCAAGCTGTCGCCTTGGATTCCTTCATATTTAGTTGTGGACAAGTTGAATGAGTGCTCAGTTTGATCGGGGCTTGAGAGAGTTAAAGGGAAAAAAATACCCAAAGCATAGCCAATCACTAAGCAGATTATTGCCACCAAAATTAAAATGAGTTTTTTCATGAGTTTTTATTTTAATTTTTTAATGAATTCATCAGCAATTAAAACAAACAATTTTATTTGCATATATTTTATTTATTTGTTAGCTAAAATTAAAAAAAATGGAAAATTTAATTTTGTCTAACTCTTCTTTCTCCAAGTTCCTATCCTATTTTATCATAAGATTAATCAGGTTCCCAAAAAACAATGTCTTGCCTCTGAAAAAAATTTGGGAAAAATTATTTTTGATAAACCAAACGCCCTTCCACTTTGGATTCAAGATTCTGGTTGTTGCGTAAATATTCTTCCAGTACGCTTTTCGCAGAAGTAGAAACTATCTTCGTTCTCCCTGATGCTCTTAATTCTTTCTGGGATATATTAAGATAAGAAGAGGCTTGACTGGCATGGTATCCTTGCAGACAAATTCTAAAAATTTGGTTGTCTTTTACCGATCTGCCTTTAAAGGTTAAAGATTTTAATTTTTTCTCTTTATCGCTGTAAGTGGCTCTTACGCCGGCGCTAATTTGGTAACATTCCCCTTCACCATCCCGATTTTTCTCTCGCATAATATGGCTAAATATTTTTTTGAGTTGCTTTCCGTTAATTTCAAACCTGGCTAAGCTATCATCGTAAGGAAAACAAGCAGTTAAGTCTCCCAGAGTAACCATTGGTCCAATTTCTGCCACCCTGATTGAGCCGGAACCTACAAACATGATGTCGCATTCGGCAACTTTAGCAAAAGCATCGGCAACCAAGTTCCCCAAAGGTGTTTCAACTTCTCTTAACGGGTGAACTAATTTCTCAGCAAGTTTACAAACCAACGCATTAAATTTCCGATCAACAACTTTTTTATAAGAGTCAATATAATTCATCAACTCTTCGTCCGGTTCGGCTAAATCTTCATTAACCGGTATCAGCTGCCATTTATAATCAACAATGCTATTGGTATCATCATCAACCGTTATATCAAAGCGACCGATTTGATCAGTGCCGACTCCAGCCTGAGCAATCAGAATGTCGTTAACTTTTTTAGGCTTTTCCAAAATCGTATGCGAGTGCCCTCCGATTATCATATCCACTCCCCACTCCGGCTTTAGTAATTTTGCCAATTTAACATCGGAATCAAAACCGATATGAGTCAGCAAAATGGTTAGATCAATATCATCGTTTTTATAAGCATCGGTAATTTTGCCAACTTCCGCACTGGCGTCTTCCAGAGAAATAAAACTGCCGATCAGTTTATCTTGCTTAATGGAATCCATTACTTTCTCTGTAATAATACCGGTAAAAAGGATATCAAAGCCCGCCTTTTTCAAAATCAAATAAGGCTTCATTAAACGCTTATAATATTTTTTGATATACAAATTAGCATTTACAATCGGAAAATTTGCCATTTTCTCTAGAAATAAAAGGTGGGGCAAGCCGTAATCAAATTCATGGTTCCCCAATGCAACCACGTCGGGAGCCAAATAATTCATAATTTCTATGGTAGAAATTCCTTTGTATTCCGAATCTATTAATGATCCCTGAACCATATCACCTGAAATAACATAAAGCACATTTTCTTCTTCGCTGCGAACCTTGTTAATATAGCCCGAGAGCAGAGCAAGCCCGCCTATTAGCTTGCCCTTTCCCTTTTTAACTTCAGCTAAAAAATCTCCATGCATGTCGTTGGAATGCAGAATGGTAAATTTTTTGGTTTTCATGGGAAGTTGGTTAAAAATAAAAAACCGTTCTATTTAATTTTAGAAAAATCACCATTTATAATTATGGGTTGCATAGTTTGTAGCTCATCAGTATAAATCATTTCTGGAATTTCATTAAATAAAAATATTTTCTTATTAAGAACATACGCAAAACCCATTTCTAAAAAAGTATTGCCACCAATATAATTGGTAATCCCTTTCTTTTTAAAATTTAATACAAGAATAGCATCTGACTCTTTTATTTCATTGTAGTAACGTTTGACTACATCAATTTTAAATTTGCTCATTGCTTCTTCCCGGAATTTGTTATCACCATTCTTTCTTTTCTCACTTTTAAAATCATTAAGAGATAGCTTCCCATCAATAATAAGTTTGCTCGTAAAAGGTATCTCGACTTTATTCCCTCTCTTTACCAATATATTGGCAACTTCTTTTATTTTAGGCGTGAAGTCAATACTTCC
>JAGYOS010000075.1 GCA_018399475.1 bacterium | reverse complement strand
AACCGGGAGAAATTGGAGGGCTTAATCGAGTAATTGCCATAACGGTAGAAGATGGACATGCTTTTTGCCAGATAAGCCAGATAAAAAGCGAAATAAAAAATATAATAAAAATAATTAAGGACTTTTATACCGCCTTAGGTCTTTGGGAAAATCACTGGGTTTCTCTTTCTTTCCGAGATTACAAAAGTCCTGAAAAATACATTGGGGAAATAAAAGATTGGAAACAATGCGAGAGAACTCTTGAGGAAATAAATGACGAGATGAAATTGAATGCCAAAAAATGTATAGGAGAAGCTGCTCTTTACGGACCGAAAATTGATTTTATGTTTAGAGATGTTACCGGCAAGGAAATCCAAATTCCTACTATTCAACTAGATTTTGCCACACCTAAAGCATTCAAATTAAGTTATACAGATAAAAAGGGAAAGTCAGTAGCTCCTGTAATGGTCCATCGAGCAATTTTAGGATCTTATGAAAGGCTTTTGGCTCTTTTGATTGAACATTTTGGCGGTGCCTTCCCCGTCTGGCTGTCCCCTGTTCAGATAGTATTAATGCCAATCTCAGAAAAATTCAAAGAATACGGAAAATCTATTATGGAAACCTTAAGGGAGAATAAACTCCGAGTTGAAATTAATAATTCTGACGAATCCTTAGGCAAGAAAATTAGCCAGGTACAGAAGCAAAAAATTCCTTATTCTATAATTGTTGGGGAAAAAGAAGCTAAAGCAAAAAATATTGCATTAAGAAGTAGAGAAAAAGGAAATGAGGGAACGGTGGAACTGGAAAAATTTATCAGCCGAATCAAAAAAGAAATAGAAGATAAACAATAAAATATTGTAGAGACGCAATGTTCACCTATTATATCATTACCTTCGGCTGTCAAATGAATTTCAACGATTCTGAAAGAATCGCCAGAGTGACCGAAAGTTTAAAATTTAAAAAAGCCACTGAAAAATTAAAAGCTGACCTTGTTATCATCAATACTTGTGCGGTTAGGCAATCTGCCGAAGACAGGGTTTTGGGAATTGTTCCCGAAATCAGAAAGAAAAACCCCGCTGCAAAAATTATCATCACCGGCTGCAGCGCTCGCCGTCCGGATTTTCAAAAAAAAATAGCCGGCCGAGCCGATTATTTTATAGATATTTTAGACGTCCCTTTGTTCTTAAAGAAAATGGCGGGATCTGCAAAGGGAACTAAAAAAATATCAAAAAATAATCAAACAATCACTGCTAAAACAGCCACCTTTTTTAAACTTAAACCCCGCTTCTCTTCTCCCTATTCAGCTTACATACCTATAATGACCGGCTGTAATAATTTTTGCTCTTATTGCGTGGTACCCTACGCTCGGGGAAAAGAATTCTCCCGGCCCTCAAAAGATATTTTGCAAGAAGCCAAAAATTTAGTAACTAAAGGCTACAAGGAAATTGTTTTACTCGGTCAAAATGTTAATAGTTATAACCCGGAAAATTACCGAGGAGAAAAACTGAAAAATTTTCCTGAACTCTTAAAAAAGGTCAGTCAAATTCCCGGAGATTTCTGGATCCGATTTCTTACTTCCCACCCAAAAGATATGACAGATGAATTGATTAAAGCCGTAGCTGATTCCGATAAAATTACTAACTATATTCACTTACCTTTCCAAGCCGGGAGCGACAGAATCCTCCGGCTTATGCAAAGAAATTACACCAGCAAGCATTATTTAAAATTAATAGCTAAAATCCGTGCCGCTATACCTCAAGCCTCAATTTCAACAGACGTTATTGTCGGTTTTCCCGGAGAAAAGAAAAAAGATTTTGAGAAAACAGCCCGAATCATGGAAGTCGTTGGTTTCGATATGGCTTACATCTCCGCTTTTTCTGTCCGGCCGGGTACTCCAGCAGCCAAGCTGGAAGACAACGTCTCTCGAGAAGAGAAAAAAAGAAGGAAACAATTCCTAACTGAAATTTTGAAGAAAACGGCTTATGCTAATAACCGTCGCTATATCGGAAGAAAAGTAAAAGTCCTAGTGGAAAGAGAGAAAAAACGCTTTTCTGAAAAAGAGGGCAAACAAAAAGAAATAAAGATTTATTCGGGAAAGACGGAAACTTATAAAAATACTCGCTTTAAGGAAAAATCCGGAAAAAAGATTCAAACAGGCACTTTTCAGAAAGTAAAAATAACTAAGGCTGGCATTTTTGGATTAGAGAGTTATGAGTTATGAGTTATAAGTTATGAGTTTTGAATTAAGGAGCTTTTCTAGTAAACTCATAATTCATAACTCATAACTATTCTCATGTTCACATCAAAACCTCCACTAATCGTAATTCTCGGACCTACTGCTTGCGGAAAAACTAAATTGGCAGTAAAACTAGCCAAAAAATTCAACGGAGAAATTGTTTCCGCTGATTCTCGGCAAGTTTATCGCGGCTTGGACATAGGAACAGGCAAAGATTTAAAAGAATATAATTATAAAGGATTAAAAATACCCTATCATTTAATAGATATTGCCGATCCCCAAGAAAAATTTTCCCTGGCTGGTTATCAGCAAAAAGCTTATGAAGCTATCAACAAAATTTTAAAGAGAGGAAAAATTCCTTTCTTGGTTGGAGGCAC
>JAGYOS010000074.1 GCA_018399475.1 bacterium | reverse complement strand
ATATATTGTTGAGAATCCGAGAAAATGGTGTAATGACAGAAATAATTTTTTGCATACGTAGCAATATGCTTGAAAAATTATTTCCCCAGTTCATCCGGAGAATAAAGATAGTGCATATCTACCTTCTTATACTGGAATAATTCTTTTTCTTTAAAAAAACGTTTTACTTCTCCTTCAGGATCTTCTTTAGGATCAGAAACATGAACCAAATTGGTTTGGCCTCCCATGGCCAAATCTCCTCTAATTGTACCAGCGTCCGCATTTCTGCCTTTGGTGTCTCCAGTAATAAGACGAACCGCTGAAACCGCTTCCAAGCCCTCTAAAACTAAAGCAATCACAGGAGAGCTTTGCATAAAATTCTTCAAATTCTTGAAAAAGGGCTTATGAATATATTTTTTATAATGCTCTTCCACATTCAGGTCATCTATGGACAACATTTTCATCCCGATTATTTTTAGCCCCTTCCTTTCAAAACGCCCGATAATTTCTCCAATTAAATTCCTCTGGAGCCCGTCGGGTTTTATTAAAACCAAAGTTCTTTCCATAAAATTACTTTTAATTTTTAAAACTTAATTAGATTATTTTTTCTTATCTTATCATTTTTTTATTTTTCCGCAAACAAGAAAATCGGGGCTTGCAAATATTTGCCTGAAAATTTTTTTTTGGTATAATTTTAATAGATTAAATAAATGTTTGTTTTTTAATTAATAAAAATAAAAAAATGTCATCAGGAGCAGAATATAACTTCAAGAAAAAAATTGAAGCAGAAAATAAGAGACTTGATCCTGAATCTAGAATGTCAAACTCAGAAATTGGGAAAATGGCTCGCAAAGAAGCAAGAGAATATGAAGGCTACAAAAGAAAACAAATGGGAGAAGAAAGAAATCCTTTGTCCGCTAAGGACATAGCCGATTTCAACCAAAGAGAGATAAGAAAGATAAATAGAGACGCCGGAACAAGATTTGATGAAAGAAGAGGATAGAATCTAAAAAAATTAAAATTCAATAAGCAAATCTCCTTTCTGATCCGTTCTTAAAATTTTAATTTTTCGGTTTTCCAACTTGGAAATAATTTCTTGATGAGGATGGCCGAATTTATTTTCTTTACCGCAAGAAATAACAGCTTGCTTCGGATTAACAGCTTCTAAAAAATCGGCGGAGGTGGCTGTTTTACTTCCGTGATGGCCGATTTTAAGAACTTGAGCTCTAAGTTTTTCCAAATTATCTTTACTCTCCAGATATTTTAAAATCTCTTTTTCTCCCTCAGTTTCCAAATCTCCAGTTAGAATAATTTTCTCATCTTTATAAGTCGCTATGGCTGTGATTGAGGCATCGTTTAAATTTTCATACTCCATCTCCCGCGAGAAAAAAGGATGGATTATTTCTAAACTAAAATCCGAGCCGATTTTTATTTTCTCTCCTCTAATAGCGCAAAGTTTGGGCAAGGCTAAAACTTCAATTTGTTCAATCATTTTTTGATAATTGGTATTGTCGCAAACCGCTTCAGAGTCAAGGATAAGTCCCACTTCAAAATTTTCCAAAATATGAGGAATTCCTCCCACGTGGTCATCGTGGCCATGGGTTAATATCAGCAAATCAATAAAATTATCTCCGACAGGCAGATATTTTTCCAATTTTTCCACGATCTTTTCATCCGGACCGCCGTCAATAAGAATCTGCACTGAAGATTGAGGGATTGTTAGCAATAAAGCATCTCCCTGACCGACATCCAAAGCCGTAAACTCAAATTTTGAAGGCAGTTGCCAAAGAAAAGAAAGGGAAAGATATTTAAGAATAAATAAAAACGCCACGGCATTTAAAATTATTAAAAATTTTTTCATTGGGCAAAAATAAGTTTTTTATCTTTTTCTTTCGTGCTTTTAATAAGAAATAATAAAGAGGCTAGAACCAATAAACCAACCCAGCCCCATTTAATTTCATAAGCTTCAATCCCCGACCACTGGAAACCGCTCATTTTTTCAGTTACCCCAATTAAATAAGAAGTTCCCAGCTGGGCCAACAAAGCAAAAAAATCAGCCAAGCCTAAATTAAGAAAAGAAAATCCCAGAGCAAAAATTCCTAAAAAAATTATTGGGAAGACAGACCAAAAAACTAAAACATTAGCCGGGACGGAAATTAGAGAGAAGTAATGAAAATGATAAAAAGCAATTGGAAAAGTTGCTAATTGGGCCGCAATGCTCATGCT
>JAGYOS010000073.1 GCA_018399475.1 bacterium | reverse complement strand
ATAACTTATAACTCATAGTTCTAGCCATGAAAATTCTTGTTATCAATCATGAATATCCGCCATTGGGAGGAGGGGGAGGAATTTTTTGCCGCGATCTCTGCGAAGCTTGGGTAAGAAAAGGGCATGAAGTAGCAGTGGTTACTTCCAGAGCTTTTGGTTTAAAAAAGAGAGAAAAAGTTGCCGGAGTTGATTTATATCGGTGTTGGGCGGGTAGTCGGAAAATAAAACAAAAAGCCGGTTTTTTAAATTTGCTATTTTTTATTTTCAGCGGCTTTTTTTTAAGCCGGCGGCTTTTAACAAAACATAAACCCAAGTTTCTAAATACTCATTTTGCATTACCCGGCGGGATAATAGGTTATTGGCTGCAGTTTTTTTTCGGTTCTAAAAATATTTTAACTTTGCATGGAGCTGATATTTACGATCCCAGTCGGAAAATGTCGGGTCATCGTTGGTGGCTAACTCGCCGGTCAATTTCTCTAATTATCAACAAGGCTTCTCAAACAATAGCTTCCACTCAAGAAATAAAAGAAAAAGCTGAGAAATACTATCGCTTCAAAAAGAAGATTAAAATAGTTCCATTGGGAATCGCTCCCGATGATTTCTTGGAAAATTTTTCCAAAAATTACAGTTCTCCGGAAGAACCCTTGCGTTTAGTTAGTGTTGGTAGATTAATAGCCAGAAAAAATATCGGTCTGCTTATTGAAGCAGTCGCCTCCCTAAAAGAAAAAGTTGTTTTAACTCTTGTGGGTGACGGTCCTCAAAGAGGAGAAATTCAAGCTCGGGCCGAAAAGCTGGGGGTGGATCAAAAAATCAATTTTTTGGGGCAAGCCGGCGAAGATGAGAAACGTCGTCAATTGCTCAAGGCGGATCTTTTTGTTTCTTCCGCTCTGCATGAGGGGTTTGGAATTGTTTTTTTAGAGGCTATGCAGGCAGGGTTAGGAATAGTAGCTTCTGATTGCGGGGGACAAACTTATTTTCTAAAAGCCGAAGAAAATGCTAAATTCTTTAAATCCAGGAATAAGGAGAGCCTAGTGAATAAAATTAATTATTTTTGTGGGCACAGAAAAGCTTTAGCACGTTATGGTAAAAATAACAGAGAATTGGTAAAGAAGTATCATATTGATAGAATAGCTGGAGAATACTTAAGAATTTTGGAAGAGTTTTAAGTTGGGAAATTGGAAATTATAAATTAGAAATTTTAAATTATAAATTAAGGAAAGGATCTCTATTATTCATACTCTCAATTCCTAATTCAAAATTCCTAATTTAAAATTTTCCATAAATCATTTTTTTAGTAATTGTTATTTTAAATTAAAGAGTAAAAGTTTAGTTCCTGAGGCAGGCCAGAGGCCGGTCACCCTTCGGGTGAGATTCCCGCTGGAGTCTACCCTGCGTATGCGGGGCGGGAATGGCAAATGTCGCAGGAATGATAATGGAAAAGAATAGCAAAAAGCGTATACACATTGCTATTGAAAATTAATTTATAATTTTTAAATATAACCAATATGGATATTCCCAATTTAAAATCAGATCTGGAAAAAATAATTGAGAGATTTAAGAAAGAGTTATCCGGAATAAGAGTGGGCAGAGCCACTTCACAATTAGTTGAAGATTTAAAAGTGGATTATTATGGAGGCCAGTCTTCGCTTAAAGAAATAGCTCAAATTAATGTTCCCGACCCGCGGACAATAATGATTCATCCTTGGAGTAAAGACACTTTGGTAAATGTGGAAAAAGCGATTAACGAATCTGATTTAAATTTAACTCCCAACAATAACGGGGAAGCTGTTATTTTAAATTTGCCCCCTATGACCGAGGAACAAAGATTAGAGCTGATAAAAGTGGTTGGCAAAAAAGCGGAAGAATATCGAGTAAAGATCAGACAAAGCAGGGAGAAAATAAAAGAGGAACTCAATGAGCAAAAAAAGGAAGCGGAAATTTCGGAAGATGATTATTTTAAACAGGAAGAAGAACTGCAAAAAACAGTGGACGCTTTCATGCAAGAAGTGGATACAATCAGAGAAAAGAAAGAGGACGAAATTAAAACTTTATAATTTAGCCTAATTCAATTTTGAAAAATCTCTAAACAATTTTAAGCTTTTAAGAAACTTTTAATCTTATCTCTATGTTTTTAACTTTTTTTTCTTTTGCCGTTATCCTAGGCCTTTTGATTTTTGTCCATGAAATGGGCCATTTTTTAGTGGCCAGGATGCTGGGCGTTAAGGCTGAGGAATTCGGTTTTGGTTTCCCTCCTCGGATTTTGGGAATAGTTTATAATACCAAACACAAAAAATGGGAGATTGTTCGCGGCAATAAAGCTCTAAAAAGAAAAAATACGATTTATTCTATTAACTGGATTCCTTTAGGAGGTTTTGTCAAAATTTTGGGAGAAAACGGTCCCGGAAAGCAGAAAGAAAAGGATCCCCGAAGTTTTTCCAGCAAACCGATTTGGCAAAAAATTTCAATTTTGGCAGCCGGAGTGGCCATGAATTTTTTAGCGGCAGCTTTAATCCTTTCAGCGGGCTTCAAGATAGGCTTGCCTGAAGCGGTGGAAGACAGCGCCCCGATTTCTGAAAATAGCCGAGTCCACATAGTGGCGACGGCTCCGGATTCTCCCGCTCAAGCGATGAATTTGGTAGCGGGTGATGAAATCGTCAAAATAGTTGCCGGGAATGAAGAGATTGTCGTTCGGAGGACAAGTGATGTAGTTAATTTTTTGGAAAACCGCAAGGGAGAAGAAATTTTAATGGAGGTAAAAAGGGGAGATAATGTCTATCGCTTGCGAGGCGTACCGAGAAAAGATATCCCTGCCGGAGAGGGGGCTTTGGGGATAACTCTTACCAGAACCGAAATTGTTGCTTACCCGCTTCTTGATTCTTTGAAGATGGGATTTTTGGCTACTTGGACAATGACTAAGGCGATTATAGTGGCCTTGGGGGAAATATTACACGA
>JAGYOS010000072.1 GCA_018399475.1 bacterium | reverse complement strand
AAAAGTGCCTCTTGCTGCTTGTCAAAAAGCCGTCAAAGCTTTAAAAGAAATTTTAAAAGATTATTCCGGTAAAGCGGAATTAATTTTGGAAAATGCTGCGGGAGCTGGTAGTATTATTGGGAGTGATCTGGATCAACTTGCTTTTTTTATAAAAAAAGTTAAAGGAGTGGGAGGTATTTGTTTTGATACGGCTCATGCTTTTGAATCAGGAATAGATTTAAGGACAAAAGAAAAAGTTAAAAAAGCTTTAGATTTGATTGAAAATAAAATTGGGATTAACAAACTAAAGCTTATTCACCTTAATGATTCGGCGACTAAATTGGGTTCCAACAGTGACAGGCATGCCCATTTAGGTTTTGGAGAATTGGGTAAAACTCCTTTTATCGTTCTAGTGAAAGATCGAAGATTAAAAAATAAGAATTTTATTTTGGAAACTCCGACTTTGGAAGGGATGAAAAGAGATCTAAAATTTTTAAAGTCAATCAGAAGCAGTACCTAATTTTTTGCTCCGGTAGCTCAGTTGGATAGAGCAGCGCACTCCTAACGCGCAGATCGCAGGTTCGATCCCTGCCCGGAGCGCAAAATAAAACGGACCTATTTTTATTCAGTTTTATGCCTGACTTATTAAAAAAATTAGAGCGAGAAGTTCAAAATTGTCAAAAATGCAGTTTGGGTAAGGCTAGAACTCAAGCGGTTTTTGGAGAGGGAGATCCTAAAGCAGAAATAGTATTTATTGGAGAAGGTCCGGGCCAAAAAGAAGATGAAACAGGGAAGCCTTTTGTAGGAGCGGCAGGGAAATTACTGGATGAGATGATCCAAGCAATTGATTTAACTCGCGAAAAAGTGTATATTGCCAATGTTGTGAAATGCCGTCCTCCGGGAAACAGGGATCCTTTACCGGATGAAATAAAAGCTTGTTGGCCTTATTTAGAAAAACAGCTCCAGACGATTAAGCCAAAATTGATTGTACTTCTGGGGAGGCATTCTTTAGAAGAGTTTTTGCCAGGTCAAAAGATTTCTCAAATGCGCGGCAAGGCTTTAAGAAAAAATTTCCCCGGTTTGGGGAGACAAGTTTTTTTTGTTGTTTATCATCCCGCTGCCGCTCTTTACCAACAAAGCTTGAAGGAAACGTTATTAAATGATTTTAAGAAGATCCCTAAAATTTTAGCAGAAATTGAAAAAGGTAAAGAAAACTGGGATAATGGAACAGAGGTCGCCAATGGAGCAGTTGCCAATTTTAAAAATAAACCGGATGATAAATTAAACAGAAGTAAGAAAACTATCAAACAAAACAAATTATTTTAGTTTTGATTTGGTTAGATTTTTTTATTTTTGCCGAGATAGCTCAGTCGGTAGAGCATAGGACTGAAAATCCTTGTGTCGGCGGTTCGATTCCGCCTCTCGGCACCAAAAGAATTTTAAAATAATTTTATTTTCAGGAGGTTTTTTATTTTTTTGGTTAAAAACCGGCGCCCGTGGCTCAATGGATAGAGCACTTGGCTTCGGACCAAGGGGTTGTAGGTTCGACTCCTACCGGGCGCGCCAAATTTTAAATTATATCTAAATTTTATGAAGAGTGACCAAAAAATAATTATTGGAGTTGTGGGGGCTAATGGAAGCGGGAAAGATACAATTTGCGATTATCTAGCAAGTAAATATCAAGCTGAAAAATTGGTCTTTTCGGATTTATTAAAAGAAGCTCTCCAAATTTTTCTTAATAAAATTGGCAGGAGCGACTATGCTTGGCTGGCTACTATTTTAAGAGAAAAATACGGAGAAGGAATTCTAGCCAGAAGTATGCAGCGTAAGATAGAACAAAGTTCGGCTGAAATTATTGTTATTGCCGGAGTAAGGGATCGAGGAGAGTTAAGAATGATTAAAAGTTATCAGAAGGGAATGTTGGTTTGTATTAAAGCCGATCCAAAAGTTAGATGGGAAAGACTTTTCAGCCGTAATCTCAAGGCAGATGACAAGGTAAGTTTTGAGATTTTTAAAAAGAAGAAAGAGAGCTTGCCCTCAGAGAAATATATAGAGCTGTTAAGCCGACAAGCTGATTATACAGTTGACAACAATGGCAGTTTTACCGAGTTAGAAAGCAATGTGGATCAATTCATGCGAAAAATAAAACCTGTTTAAGCTTTTTATTTTAAAAGTTAAAAAAATATTTTTTTTAAATAAAATAAAAAATCCTATAAAAAATAATTAAGTCTATTTTATGAAAAACAGAAAACTTTTCATTGGAGTAACCGGTGAAATAGGAAGCGGGAAAAACAGCCTCAGTGATCTTTTATCAAAATATTTTCAGGCGGAAGTTTTTGTTTCTTCCAAATTTTTAATAAAAGCCTTACAAGTTTTTTTGGATAAAATCGGCAGAAAAGATCTGATTTGGTTTGTAAAAAAACTGACGGGGAAATACGGCAAAGATATAATTTCCAAAACGGTTTTTGAAGCCATGAGAAAATCCAAAAACAAGGTGGTTATTTTTAACGGAGTGCGTTTATCCAGTGATTATGATACTCTAAAGAGAGAAAACGGTATTCTAGTTTACATTACTGCTGATCCTAAATTGAGATGGGAAAGAACTGTAAATAGGGAAGAAAAATCGGATGATGGAGATTCCTATAAAAAATTTATGAAGATGCACCAGACGGAAACTGAAAAATATATTCCCGAATTAGGTGCTAAAGCGGACTACAAAATTGAGAATGACGGAACTCCGGCAGAATTGGAGAAAAAGGTGCTAGAATTGTTTAAGCCTATCATCGATAAAAATAACTGAAAGATATTTTGCTTTTTAACTTAGATATTTTTTAAGGTAAATTTTTAACGAAAGATAAAAAAGTTATGCTTTACCAAACTAAAATCGGGATGGAAGTCCATGTCCAGCCAAAAACAAAAAGTAAAATGTTTTGCCGTTGCCCCAATGAATTTGAAATTAAGGAACCCAATAAAAATATTTGTGAAGTTTGTACCGGACAACCGGGAACTCTCCCTGTTGTTAACCAAAAAGCTGTTGAAGCGATAATCAAAGCCGGAATAGCACTTAATTGTACTATTAATAAAAAGGTTCATTGGGACCGCAAACACTATTCTTATCCTGATCTGCCTAAAGGTTACCAGATAACTCAAAATGAAGCGCCTTTTTGCATAAAAGGTTTTTTGGAATTTGATTATGAAAACAAAAAAGGTGAAAGGAAAACAAAAAAGGTGGCTATTAACAGATTACATTTGGAAGAGGATGCGGGGAAGGACATCCATCCTTCCGGAGAAGATTATTCTTTAATAGATTATAACCGAGCGGGAACGCCGCTTATTGAATTGGTAACCGAACCGGTTATTAAAAATAAAGAACAGGCGGTTGCTTTTTGCCGAAATTTACAAAAAATCTTTCGCTATCTTAAAATATCTCATGCCGATATGGAAAAAGGCCAAATGCGCTGTGAAGTTAATATCAGTTTGGGACTGAATGGAAAGAGCGGAGTTAAAGTTGAAGTCAAAAACATTAATTCTTTTAAAGGAGTTTCAAGAAGTATAGAATACGAGATTAAAAGGCAGAGCGAGCTTTTGGAAGCTGGAGAAAAAGTTAAACAGGAAACTCGCGGTTGGGATGCCGAAAGGCAAGCAACAGTTTCCCAAAGAAGTAAAGAAGAAGCGCAAGATTACCGCTATTTCCCTGAACCGGACATTCCTCCCTTTAATGTTACTGAAGGGCTTCTTCAAAAGATAAAAAGTTCTATTCCGGAATTACCCATTCAAAAAGAAAGAAGATTTAAAAAAGATTTTGGAGTTTCGTCTAAAACCGCTCGTCTTTTCGCTGGCAGCTTAGACCTGGCTGATTATTTTGAAAAAGTTGTTTCTGAAATTAAGGAGTTAGCGAAAAGTGCTTCTAAAGAAAAAGAAACAAATGAAATTGTTAAATTAGCTTCTAATTATTTAGAAACCGAACTTTTTAGAATGGTTAGGATGAGCGGTCAAGATTTTAAGAAGATTAAAATAACTCCTGAAAATTTTGGTGAACTTATGTTGATTATTTATCAGGGAGAAATAAACTCTTCGGCAGCCCAAATTGTTCTGCGAGAGATGTTTAAAAACGGAGGAGATCCTTCCCAGCTTATTGAAGAAAAAAATCTAAAATTAGAAAAAGATACCGGAGTTTTAGAGAAGGTTGTAGATAATGTTATCAAGAAAAATCCTTCAGCTGCAGCTGATTTTAAGGCGGGTAAACAAAAAGCCCTCCAATTTTTAGTAGGGCAAATAATGGCGGAAACTAAAGGAAAGGCAGATCCTAAAATTGTGATTAATATGTTAAAAGAAAAACTTTAATCTTTTGAATTTTCCTTTTTGCCCTCTTCCTTCGCTTCAGGTTTTTTCTCCTCTTTAATTTCTTTTTTCTCTTCTTTTTGGTTAGTTTCCGGCTCTTTCTTAACTTCCTGCTTTTCCTCTTTTTTTATTTTTTCATCTTCTTTTTCTGCTACCTGTTGTGGAGCGGAAGCTTGTTCTTCTTGCTGGTCTTTTTTCTTTTTCTTCTTTACTATTCTTACTTTTCGGGATTCTCCCTGAAGAATATTTTCTTTAACTAAAAGATTGTAAACAGTATCGCTAACCTGAGCTCCATTGGAAAGCCAATGAAGAACTCGCTCTTTTTTAAAAGACCTTTCTTTGGTATGTGGGTTAAAAGAGCCTAAAATTTCAATAAATTTACCATTTACGGCGCGTGCTTTATCAGCCACTACCATTCGGTAATAAGGATAATTTTTCTTGCCGATTCTTTTTAATCTGATAATTAACATAAGGCAACTTAGATAATTTTTTATAGTTAACAAGGATGTTGCTAATGCTAGACAAAAGTTGAGAAATAGTCAATAAAAGATTTTTTAAACTTTATTTCTGAGCAATGCAATACAAATTTGCCGGTCGGCCGTCTCTTTTTGTCTCTCCGGAATTGATTATTTTAAAATTGGCAGCGGCAATAAAATTTTCTAACTCTTTTAACTCCCAGCGGTAACAATAACGGTTGAAAATAATTTGCCCCAGACTATTTTTAAAAGGAATTCTGCCGCTTTTTCCGTTTTGAAAATATTTCTCATATTTATTTTGATGCAAATCCCAGACGGTCATAATTAAAATTCCATTTGGTTTTAGGATTTTATTAAATTTTTGGAGGATCATTTCTCTTTTTTCACCTTTGGGGAAATGATGGAAAACACTTAAACAGAAAATAACATCAAATTTTTTATTCTTGGCAAAATCAAACTGAGAGTTCAGCTTTAATGTTTTGAATTTATAAGTGGGATATTTCAAACGGGCGATTTTAATAAAATTGTGGCAAATATCTACTCCAAGATAATTTATTTTTTTGTCTTTGATTAAACCAAGCAAACGTCCGTTTCCACAGCCGAAATCCAAGACCCTATCTTTTTCTTTCACGTATTTTTTAATAAAAGAAAGATCCTGCCAAAAATTTTGGCGAGTTTGGGAAAAACTTTCAGCAACCGCTTCATAACCATTTTTAATTGAGCTGTAAATAGCCATTTATAAAACAGGCTTGATAAAAATAATAATTTTCCAAATTTATTTTTAGTTTATTGTGAAAAAAATTTTTTGGAAAGGAATTTTAAAAATCGGCTTGCTTGTCGGCAATCTTTCCTCTAATTTATAAGTCTGGAATCAATTAACTTTTTTTATGCTTTCAGCTTACGAAAAATTGATCCTTCTGGCAATTAAAGAAAGAATTTACAGCCCCCGCAAATTAAAGAAATTAAAAAGGCGAGTAGCCAAGAAGTTTAAAATTTCTTTGCCCAGAAATGAAGATTTAAGGCAAAGTTATTTTAAATTGCTTCGGGCGAAAAAGATTAAAAAGAACAAAAACATAGAAGAATTATTGTGTCTGAAGAAGACGCGGACACTTTCCGGAGTAAGCGTAATTGCCGTTTTAACCAAAAATTATCCTTGCAGAGGGAATTGCCTCTATTGTCCCAATGAAAAAGACATGCCTAAAAGTTATCTCTCCAATGAACCGGCGGTCATGAGAGCTGTTAGGCTTGGCTTTGACCCTTATCTCCAAGTTCAAGAGAGAATCCGGGTTTTGGAAAATAATGGGCACGATGCTTCCAAAATAGAGTTGATTGTAATGGGAGGAACTTTTTCTCATTTACCTGAAAAATATCGTTATTGGTTTATTCTAAATTGCTATAAAGCGGCTAATGTTTTTCATGAAAAAGTTTATGCAAAAACTTTCCCCGGCAGGAAAAAAAATTTGACCAGCCGGTATCCTTCTAATTTAAAATTGGCAGAAATCCGCCGATTTTTGGATAAAGAGAAAAGTAAAAATACAAAAGCTCATCATAGAATAGTGGGGCTTACTTTAGAAACTCGTCCCGACGAGATAAATTTAGAGGAGCTGAAGAAATATCGAGAAATGGGATGCACCCGGGTAGAAATTGGAGTTCAATCTATCTATGACAAGATTTTAGAAAAAAATGAGCGAGGGCATGGAGTAAAAGAATCAATTGAAGCTACTAAATTACTGAAAGAAATGGGGTTTAAAATTAATTATCACTTGATGCCCGGGCTTTGGGGCTCAAATCCCAAAAAAGATCTGGCAATGTTCCGTAAAATTTTTACTGATTCTAGATTCCAACCCGATATGCTTAAAATATATCCTTGTGTAGTCACCAAAGAATCCCGTTTGTATGATTTATGGAGAAAAGGGAAATATAAACCCTACAGCAATGAAAAATTTAAAAAATTAATTGTTAAAATTAAAAAAATAATTCCTCCTTATGTAAGAATTAACAGGCTTATCAGGGATATTCCTACAGTTTCAATAGTGGCTGGGCCCAATATTCCCAATTTAAGGGAAATTTTGAAAAAGGAAGGAGTGCAATGTTCTTGCATTCGTTGCCGAGAAATAGGCAGAGCGCCTTTAGAAGAAATTAAAAATCCGGGGAAAATCATTAGGGAAAGAATTGAATACTGGGCTTCTGACGGTAAAGAAATTTTTCTTCAATATGTCAGCGGAGAAAAAAAATATCTACATGCTTTTTTAAGACTTAGGATACCGGCTTCCTTTTTTGGCAAAAGTTTGCCACCGGTTACCGAACTGGAAAATTGCGGAATTATTCGTGAAATTCACTCTTATGGAAAAGTTGTCCCAATAGGTCTGAAAGTTATTACTTCTTCCCAACATAAAGGTTTTGGGAAGAAATTAATAAAAGAAGCGACCAGAATTGTTGCCAAAGAGTTTGGGCTGACTAAGCTGGCGGTAATAGCTTCTGAAGGGACAAAAGATTATTACAAAAAATTGGGCTTTAGTAGCCGAGGTTTTTATTTAATCAAAAAAATATAAAACTCGCCGGGATTAACGGCTGGCTTCTCTTAATATTGTTAGCGCTTTTTGTTCCGCTTCGGGAAGAGATTTATTTATTTCAAAAATAACAGCATTACCCCATTGAATTCCTTTAAAAAGATCTCTCAGAAATTCCTGGTTCGCATTTTGAATAAGGCCTTTGGTGGAACCTTTTTTGTTCTCCCAGAGAAGCATCAGGGTGCCGGTTTTATTGTAGCTGCTTCTTATTTTATCAAAAATTGACCGCAGTTTAACAGTAGTCATTTTGGTATTTTTAAAATCTGCAGCTTGAGCTGTAGCCCAAGCAAGATTAAGGGAAGAATCACTTTGCATACGGGCCATTAAGCGACCCCATAATTTTATGGAATCCAAATCTTGAGTTTTATAAAGGTTTCTTACAATTTCTTTGTAATCGGCTCCGCTGTCAATTAAATCGGCGGCCGCCATCAAAGTTTTGGGGGTTGTGCGGGGAGATTGAAAACTTTCTGTCGCTTCCAAAATTCCGGTATAAAAACAGTTGGCGGCCGCCTGAGGCAAATCCATCTCGCTCTCACTAAAAATATCGGCAATTAATTCCGATACTCCTGAAGATTTTACATCAACGATGTTTATTTGGCCGTACTGTTCATTGGAAATATGGTAATCAATATTGATAACGGGCAAGTCAAAAAACAGGTCGGCGTTTTTCTCGTAACAAATTCCCACATTTTGCAATTCGGTTGCTCCCAATATTATCACCAGATCATATTTAAACTGCCCCGGAGCGATATAAAAATCTTTTGGGTCAATGGTCCCTTTGGCGGGGGTAACGTAGATATTAAGCTTGTTTTTCACTTTTTCATACTGGACATTTCGAATTTCGTTTTTAGAGGTGTCAAAAGAAAGAACGAAGCTCCTGGTGCCGTTAATTTTTTCTTTAATTTCGTTAATGTTTTCCAAAAAAGCTAATTTGGGCCCCGGCTTTTTGTAAGAAACCAAAGAAACATTTTTTTTCTGGTTTTTTAGAATATTGTAGAGTCCCAGGCCGGCGCAGGTGATTTCATTATCAGCAATATCAGGCAAAATTATAACAGGCTGTTTAGTTTTGCTAAGTTGGTTAAGCAATTCTTCCTTATTAGTTTTGGCTTTATTTTTTAAAACAGAAGGAGATTTCACTTTTACGCCGCTTAACGATTTTTTTTGAAAAAATATTATGCTAGAATAGCAAATAAGCATGATAAGTCAAATTGGTAAAAATAAGCAAAAAATACTTTTTCTTGAAAGCCCAGCTGCTATGAGGGAGGAAGCTGTTTCTTTGGCATACGAACTTAAAGGCGGTGAAACCGTTTGTCTTTTTGGCGAACTGGGAAGCGGAAAAACCAATTTTACTCAAGGTCTAGCTACCGGTTTGAAATTCTCGGATGAAATAAACAGTCCCACTTTCAATATTTTAAAAGTTTATTCCGCCGAAGGTGCAGGGAGAAAAATAAAAAGACTTTATCATGTTGATTGCTATCGCCTAGAGTCTCCTCAAGATATTTTAGATCTTGGATTTAAAGAATGGCTAGCCGATAAAAACGGAGTTGTTGTTATAGAATGGGCGGATAAAATTAAAAGTATTTTGCCTCGGGAAAAAATTGATATTCGCTTTGAAATAACAGGAGAAAAATCCAGGAAGATTTCAATAGCTAGCTAAAAAACAATCCCATTTATTTTTTATTTTTTTAACATAATCTCTAAAATATTTTATGAAAAAGCTCATAATCATTGATGCCAATGCTTTAATTCATCGCTCTTTTCACGCTTTGCCTGATAGTCTTAGAACTAAAGATGGAACGGTGACTAATGCTGTTTACGGATTTATGTTGGTTTTTTTAAGAGTCATCAATGAATTTCAACCTGATTATTTAGTGGCTGCCTTTGACAGCAAAGGGAAAACTTTTCGCCATAAAAT
>JAGYOS010000071.1 GCA_018399475.1 bacterium | reverse complement strand
ATGACACGCAAGAAAGTACTTCCTAGACGTTCCAAAACCAGCCAGAGGCTGATCACCCTTCGGGTGAGATTCCCTTTTTCGCCTGCCCTGCGTATGCGGGGCGGGAATAACAAATGTTACAGGAATGACGATATTTCTTGGTAAGTAATTAATTACTTACCAGCTCATTCCCCTTTTTCTATATTGCATTCTATTTTCCCATTTTCAGCAGGTACGCCATTAATCAAAATGTAACCGCCTTTGATTTTCTTTAAGCTACTGGCGGTTCTAACTCCCCAGGCTAAACTTAATCTCCTGGCAATATATTTACTTTTGGTAAAATACCAAATATTAATTTCCGGCCGGAAACGGGATACTTCATAAACCACTGCCAAAGGAGCATTGCGGACAATAATGTTTTTCATATTTGTCTGATTGGCCAGAGTGGTAGCTGTCTGAGCAACAAAAGCCAGCGGGATTAATTCTCTAATTAAAAATTTACTATAATCCAAATCATTGTAGGGGCCGGTTTCGGTATAACGAATGATTTTAGACATAGTTCGTACTGTCTTAACAGGATACTTACCCATTGCCGTTTCACCGGAAAGTGTTAAGGCATCGGTATTATCAATCACCGCATTGGCGACATCGGTAATTTCCGCTCTTGTAGGACGAGGGTTGTCCATCATTGATTCCAGCATTTGAGTGGCGACAATAACCGGCCGGGCATTGTGCAGACATTTCTTAATCATGTCTTTTTGCAGAACGGGAATTTGCTCCAGAGGAAGTTCTAGAGCCAAATCCCCTCTGGCAATCAAAATAGCATCAGTAACTTTTAAAATTTTATCAAAATTGGCAATCGCTTCTTGAGTTTCTATCTTGGCAACGACCAACGGCAAGCGGTCTGATTCAATGCCCGGCATCATTTTCCTGATAATTTTAGAAAGCCTTACAATATCTCGGGCGGTTTTTACAAAGGACATTGCTATAAAATCAACATCTTTTCCCAAAGCAAATTTGAGATTGCTTTTATCTTCAGCCGTCAGAGAGCCCAGCTTGGAAGAAATGCGGGGAATATTAACCCCTTTACGTGATTTTAATTCTCCTCCTGTTTGAACTTTACATTTGGCTTTACCCGAACTCTTGGAAAGCGTTATTAATTCCAGCATCCCATTGTCAATATAAATAGGATCTCCTTTTTTGAGATATTTTAATAAATGAGCCTTATCAATTCCAAGATTTTTTTTGCCTTGTTTTTTAAATTCGCCGGTATATTTTTCTTTGAGAAAGATTATCTCCCCTTTTTTCAATAAAACAGAGTCTTCTATATTGGCAATTCTAATCCTTGGCCCCTGAAGGTCCGCCATAATACCAACATTTTTCTTGCTGGCATGAGCCGCCAAACGAACGTTCTCAATTAAAGATCCATTACTCTCTTGAGTCCCGTGGGAGAAATTAATTCTTGCCATATTCATTCCGGCCTCAATCATTTTTTTTATTTTTGTTTTACTGCTGGAAGCCGGACCTATGGTACAGATGATTTTTGTTTGCACAGGAAAAAATTAAAATAGAAATCAAACGTTAAAAACGCTTTTATCTTTGGTAAGCTAGTCTTATTATACCTTTTTTCACAAAACAAAAAACCCCCTTAGAAAAAGGAGGTTTTTTAAAAAAACGACTAAAGATTGATTTTCTTGGCAATCCCGCCAATAAGCGGTAATTCCTTCATTTTTCCTCCTGCGGCATTAACAATTCCCATAATCATCATAATCAACAGAAAAAGCCAGACTGCCCAACCGATAAAAGGAATCCAGACAACAAACATGGCAACAAACGAGGTAATGCACAAAACCATTCCCTGTTTCGCATGGAATTGGGCAAAAGGGCTTTCTTTTTTTGCCAGTAGAGGAACCAGAAAAAGAAGTCCTAAATAGCCCATGATCGCAAAGATCTTATTTTCCTCAACATCATTTTTCCCTCCACCGCCCGCAGGATTTTGAGGAGCCGCTCCTGGCTTGGTTTGATTATTATTTTGACCGCCCGATTGATTTGCTTCGTTCATTTTACTTTTTATTTAAATTTAAAAAATTAAAATTTAACTTTTACATTTTCTCTTTCCTCCGCATTTTTTACTTCAAAAAATTCGTATTTCTTAAAGCCAAGCATTGGTGCCACAAGATTATTGGGGAATACCTGGATTTTGGTATTGAAATCTCTGACATTTCCATTGTAATACCGGCGGGAACTTTGAATTTTGTCTTCCGTTTCTGATAATTGTTTCTGTAAATCAAGAAAATTTTCATTGGCTTTCAGTTCCGGATAATTTTCCGCTACGGCAAAAAGGGATTTTAGAGCGCCTGCCAAACCATTCTCCGCCATGGCCTTGTCAGCCGGAGTGGAAGCCTGCATCGCTTGAGATCTGGCTTGGGTAACTTCTTCAAAAGTTCCTTTCTCATGACTGGCATACCCTTTTACGGTTTCTAGAAG
>JAGYOS010000070.1 GCA_018399475.1 bacterium | reverse complement strand
GCTCCGGGGGTCGGTATACTTCGCAAAATAATCCTACGCCTTTGGCTTCGGATTATTTTGCTTCGTAGTACCTCTTCGACCCCTAGAAAAATCTTTCGCTAAAGCTACAGAAAGTAATCTTTTATAAGCAAAAGCTTTTCCAGAGCCAGTTTTAAGATAACGCTCAAAATCTCTAGCTTCTTTTTCTGTTGAAAATGCTCCATACCAAACAAGTTCCCAAGGTATACCTGGTTTTGTTGATTTTACTTTGCCAAGATTGTGAGAATTGAATCTATGTTTTAGATTTTTTGTCCAACCAAAATAAAAAGTATGAGATTTTGAGCTTAGAAGAACGTAAGTGTAATACATGCCTTTTATTTGGCCATTTGCCACTCTGTAGCTTTAGCGAAAGATAGCTCCGGGGGTCGGGCTCGAACCGACAACCAATTGGTTAACAGCCAACTGCTCTACCATTGAGCTACCCCGGAATGATTTTTAAATAGGTACCATTGAGCTACCCTGGAATTCCGAGTAAATTTGAACTTCGTTCTTTTTACTCGGAATTTTAATGTAAAGAACTAAAAAGCAGTATAGCAAAAAAAAATTAAATTTCAAATTCTTATTCTGGGCTACGTCGCACCAGGGAAAGCAATAGTTAATAAAACCCCCTTAAAAAATAAATTTTTAAGGGGGACTTTTGAAATTGTTTTTAGGTTCTTGTAAATTCAGGCAGATTTTTATCATCTACCCAATCTAAAATTTTCTCAAATAAAGGTACTTTTAAAAATTCCGGGATTCTAAACTTGCCCTCCACCGTCTGTAAAATCCAGGAATTCAAATACAATTCGGAAATTTTTAAGTTTCTCAAATTGTCTTTGATCTTCTGCTCAATAATTTCGCCAATCTCTTTGTTAAAATTCCAATTACTGTCAATCTGAGACACTTTTTCTTCCCATTGGATCATAATCCTCAAGTTAACACCCTTTACTTCTAAAAGAATCTCGGCTAATTTTTTATGCAGAAAAAATAAAAGAGGTGTATTCCGGTATTTTTCTCTCAAATTTATCAGACCTTCCACGTTCCTGGAATTGGCCTCAATTTTATCAAGCACTTGAAGAAATTTCTTAGTGATCATCGCTTGAGCTTCTTTGGATTGAAACATCCCCTCTTGCTGAAATTCCAACAATTGCTCTAAGCTCTTTAGTATTTGCCTGGGTTCCAAGGGAAGGCTTTCTAAAAAATCAGGTAGAATTTCCAAGGTCCGCTTTTTTATAAGGCTAGCGGCCCGAGAATGGTAAGAAGCTTTGCAAAACCAATTTAACAATTGGCTAATCTTCGTTTCTTCGGAGAGAATGCCAACAAAATTTCCACCTACCCATTCATTCACTTGGCTATACAACTGAGATTTAGGATTCGCCGTTCGCCCTATATCAAGAACCAGCTCCGCTTCTCTTTTACCAGTTCTTGGTATGGTTTCAATGATTTTTTTATCAAGAGCTTCCAAATGCTTTGGGCTAAAACGGCCGGAACGATAAATCATTGTTTCTCGCCAACTTTTTAGCTGCCAAAGTTTTGCATTTGGTAAAATTTTCTTGAATTCCTCAAAATCAGTAGGAATGTTCTCCCTTAAATATTTCTTCAACAACGGCCTAAAATATTCTTCTTTTCTATCTATTCTATCGACACTTGTCTTCATACTTCTCCTCCTTTTTAAAATTAATTTTTAACCGAATTTTATTTTTAAAGAACTACCTTTTATAACACAATTTCAAATTTTTACCAATTAAAAAAGATCCGGGGTGGAAAATAATTTTTTCATTCCGGACCAATTTAAAAAAGTAAACTAAATTAATCCAAAAAATAAACTGGCGCCGCTAACCTAGTAATAATCTTTCAATTTGCCGGCATCTTTATGTTCTCTTATTTTTTCAAGAGCTTTGGCTTCTATCTGGCGAATGCGTTCGCGGGTTACTCCAAATTTTTTGCCTACTTCTTCCAAGGTATGAATAACGCCATCTACCAAACCAAATCTAATCTGCAGAATTTTTTTCTCTCTGGGGGTAAGATCCTCCAGCACGCTCTTGACATGTCTTTGCAGAAGTTCTCTGCCGGCTGATTGGTGAGGCATTATAGTTTCCTCATCGGGAATAAAATCACTAAGGACATTAGGATCATCATTATCTCCTACCGTTGTTTCCAGAGAAACCGTTTCTTGAGAAATTTTTTGGATATGGTGCACCTTATCCAGATCAATTCCCATTTCAGCGGCAATTTCTTCAGGAAGAGGTTCTCTGCCAAGATCTTGAACCAGCCTTCTGACAACTTGAGTGTATTTATTAATCGTTTCTACCATATGCACCGGGATTCTAATGGTACGGGATTGGTCGGCAAGAGCGCGAGTAATCGCCTGTCTAATCCACCAAGTGGCATAAGTGGAAAATTTATAACCTTTGCGGTAATCAAATTTTTCCACCGCTCTGAAAAGCCCGATGTTTCCTTCCTGAATCAAATCTAACAAGCTTAAATTGTGAGACCTGCCTATATATTTCTTGGCAATACTAACAACCAGCCTTAAGTTAGCTTCAGTAAGCCTTCTTTTGGCCTTGACATTGCCTTTTTCAATTTTTTTGGCCAGCATAACTTCTTCTTCAGCCGTTAAGAGATTAACTCTGCCAATTTCTTTTAAATACATCTGGACAGAATCGTCATAAATATTATCCAGTTTTGTATCTTCAAGAACTTCTTTCTTAATCCGCTGGTCTTCTTTTTCTTCAATCTTTTTCAGGCCGGGCATTTCTAAAAAATCTTCAGGACTGACAATTTTAATGCCCAAATCCTCCAAGCGGGAATAAAATTCTTCCAATCTATCCAAATTTTCTTCCACATCAGGCATGGCTCTTAAAATTTCATACTCGGTAACAAAACCTCTTTGTTTGCCATGGTCAATTAATTCTTCAATCTCCGGATCCATTTTCCGATATTCTCCTACTTTTATTTGCCAACCCTTTTGGGCTTTAGGGGCCTTATCTTTCATTTGTTTGTTTTTAATTTTAGCTGCCGCTTCTTGAATGCCGGTTCTGCCTTTCCATATTTTTTTCAAAAACATTTCGGCGTGGCGGCGTTCATCAATAAATAATTGAGCTGTTTTTTTCGCTCCAGTTTTTTTTGAAGTTTTATTTTTCCCCCGTCTTTTGTTTGTCCTACTGACAGTTTTTCTCTTGCCGGCTTTTTTTCTTGGCCTACCGACTTTTCTTCTCTTTCCAGCTTTTGGCTTTCTAATATTTTTTTTCCTTCCGGAGGCTTTTCTTCTTTTGGCTTTTTTTACTCTTGGCTTCCTGGCAGTTTTTTTATTCTTATCTACTTTTCTTTTTCTCGGTTTCCTCCTCGTTTTACTCTGCTGCTTAACGACCGGCCGTTTAGTTTTACGCTTCCTATAATTTTTCGGCCTTTTTCTGCCGGTTTGTTTTTTCTTTTTTGATCTACCGGCTTTTTTATTACCGGAAGAACGGTAAGTTTTACCAGTGACAGTTTTCTTTAAAGATTTTTTCCCGGCTTTTCTAGGTTTTCTCTTGGCAGTTTTCCCGGGTTTCCGCCGACGATGAGTATTTTTCCGAACAACCGGTTTTTTTCTACCGAGAGTGGCTTTTTGCCGAGAGTTTTTACGACGGTTAGTCTTTTTGGCATTTTTTTTCTTCAAAGGTTTTCTTTTTGAAGAATTGCGGTTGCCAGCTTTAGTTTTTTTTCTTGGACGGGCCATAAATTATTTTTTCCTTAATAAAAGATTATAGGCTTTTATAAGTTTGGCAAGGGTTGCCTTGTCTTTTGCTTTCTCAGCCTCTTTAATTTGAATCATTAACTTATCCATCTTTTCTCTTCTAAGGATTTCTGTCAATTGCTTTAAACAAAAATCAAAATCATCCTTCGGAGAAAAATCATTTCTTGATTGCCCCTCATTATAAGCGTTAAAGCGGTTTTCGGCAATCGTAATCAGCTGAGCGGTCCGCGTTTTAAGCCTTTCGTCCTTTATTAGGCCGAGGTAGCGGTTGGGAGAAGAAAAACGAGTGCCGCAATTTAAAATAATTTCTATAATTTCTTTTGAAACTGAATCTTTTAAGCCGACTAAAGCTTCCTGAAGCTTCTCTTTATTCATCTTCTTAAGCAGTTGAGGATAAAAAACAATCAGGGCGATTACTCTGTTTAATAATTTTACAATTTTAGTGGATTCAATATTTCCTTCGCTCTCTCCCGCTTCGGAATCTTTCTCTTCGTCCGAACTTTCCTCTTGATAAAATCTATTTCCCGATTGATTCGCCAAAGCTTCCAGTTTCTCATTAAAAACGTCATAAAGGGCCTCTGGCCTGGTATTTGAATCATCGGCCAGCTTTTCCAAATAATAAGCCTGGTCTATTTTACTGGGCAAAAGAGCAATTTTATCCAATAGTTCTTCCAATAATTTCTTTTTCTGATTGGCATCGCTTTTTTGATAGTCCTTGAGAACAATTTCAAAATAGTATTCCATGGCCGGTTTTGCCTGCCGGGCAAGTGCCCGCCATTTTTTAGGATCCTTTTGAACAACATCCGCCACGTCTTTATTCCCTTTGCCGGCAGTTCTCAAATTAATAGCTTCCGCGTTGGCTCCCAAAGAAAGAGCCAAATCAACTCCTTTTTTGGAAGCTTTAATGCCTGCCTCATCAACATCAAAAGCAAAAGCTATATTGTTGGAATATCTTTGAATTATTTTTATTTGTCCTTCCGTTACTGCCGTTCCGCAAGTGGCTACCGCATTTTCAATACCGGCTAGATGACTCATCACCACATCCAAATTGCCTTCCAATAGAATACAACGATCTTTTTGCTTGATAGCATTTTTAGCTAAATTTATTCCATAAATCGCTTGGCTTTTATCGTAAACTTCCGTTTGAGGAGTATTGATATACTTTCCCATTTTAGAATCTTCTCCGGGGAGTACTCGGCCGGAAAAGCCTAGTGGTTCGCCATAAGAATTAAAAATAGGAAACATGATTCTGTTCCGAAAACGGTCGTAGAAACCGCCGGGGTCTCTTTCTCTTTCTATTATTAAGCCGGCTTTCTTCATCCCTTCGGCTTTAAAACCTAAGCGATTAAGCGAGTTAAAAAGCCCTCGCCAGTCATCAAGAGCAAAGCCCAAGGAAAATTTTTTAAGCATAGCCTCGGTCACTCCTCTTTCTTTCAGGTATTGCCTGGCTTTTTCCCCCGCCGGAGATTTTAAATTTTTGCAAAAAATAGCGACAGCTTCGCCAATAATCTCCCGAACCTGGCTTTTTTCTTGAGTTTTCTTTTTATCATAACCTTTAAGAGTTATCCCCGCCCGATCAGCTAAAATTTTTAAAGCTTCCCTAAAATTCACCCCTTCTATCTCTTGGATAAAAGTAAAAATATCTCCGCCTTTCCCGCAACCGAAGCAATGAAAAACCTGGCGCTCCTCATTAACTGTGAAAGAAGGAGTTTTCTCATGATGAAAGGGACAAAGCGCTTTATAATTTGAACCGGCGGGAATAAGCTTAACATAGCCGCCAATAACATCTACAATATTTAGGCGAGATTTAATTTCCTCAACGTCATTCATAAATAAGGTTGTGGATTAATTAATTTTCAATTAGATTATATACTATATTTGAGAGATTAGAAATTATGAGTTATGAGTTATGAATTATGAGTTATGAGTTGCAGAAATTAGGAATTTTAAATTTTAAATTTTAAATTAAGAACTAAAAGTATGAATAATAATAGAGAATTTTTCCTTAATTTATAATTATGAGTTATGAATAATAATAGAGAGTCTTTCCTTAATTTATAATTTATAATTTATAATTTCCAATTTGAGTTAAATGGAGAGGTACCAAAGTGGTCGAATGGGCCTGCTTGGAGTGCAGGTGTGCC
>JAGYOS010000069.1 GCA_018399475.1 bacterium | reverse complement strand
CATTAAATTGAGAACCTACATTGGAGAATATGGAAAAACTATCAACCGGCTCGTGAAAGAAACCGGCAAGAAAAAATATCCTCTTCTCAAGGAACGAGTGGGTCATACTTTTAACGAGGCTATTTCCGGAGCCGCTTTGGGAATTGTCGGCTCTCTCGCTCTTATTCAAATTTTCAAAATCATCTCCTGACAGTTTTCGCCTTCTCCAAAAATTTCCTAAAAAATTTTTAAAATGCCCGCTTTTTCCATTGAGAAAACAAACCGGCAAGATGTTTACGAGAAGTTTAATTTCCCTCAACCGGCCTTTAGAGAGGGAGAATTTTTACAGTCTTGGCAATGGAGCAATTTCATTGAAAAAATAAACGGAAAAACAATAAAAATTTTAGTAAAAGACAGCAATAAAAAAACAGTGGGGAAAGCTTTGTTGGTTATAAAGAAAATGGGTCCTCTTTTCTCTTATGCTTACTGCCCCTGCGGACCAATTTTAGATTATCAAAATTTAGAAAAATCGGATTTGGCTCTTATTTTTAAAGCGTTGGAAGAATTTTGTAAAAAATTAAATTGCTTTTTTTTCAGATTCAACCCTCCTCTGCCTAAAAATTTTTCCAATCTGCCGGTGGAAGAAAATAGTCTTGTTTTATCCCAAGCCAAGACAAAACAGCCGGAGAAAACTCTCTATCTGCCTTTAAAAAATTCTCCTGAAAAAATCTTAGAGCTTATGAAAGCTAAAACCAGGTACAACATCAGGCTGGCGGGCAGAAAAAAGCTCTCCGTTAAAAAAGAAAATTCTTTAGAAAATTTAAATGCTTTTTTAAAATTGGTTAAAGAAACAAAAGAGAGAAATAATTTTGATATTTATCCCACAGCCTATTACCAAACTTTGGCCAAAATTTTTCGAGAAAACGGCTTTCTAAAAATTTACACCGCTTTTTATAAAAAAAATCCCCTGGCTTCCATTATGGTAATAACTCATAAAAACACCGCCACTTACCTGCACGGCTCTTCTTCAAATAATTTTAGAAATTTAATGGCTCCTTATTTGGTTCAATGGGAAGCAATCCTGGAAGCCAAAAGCCAAAACTTGGATTATTATGATTTTTGGGGTATAGATGAAAAAAAATGGCCGGGAGTGACCAGATTTAAAATGGGATTTGGGGGAGAAGTAGCCGAATTTCAGCCGACTTATGAAATAGCTGTCCAAAAAAGAAAATACTTTTTTTATAATAAAATCCGCCTAATGACGGGAAGATAGCCTTTACTCTTTTATTTTCCCAAAACGGTTTTTACCGGCAGCTTCCGGAGTTTCTTATCTGCTTAAGAATCTTAAGGCTTTTTTAATTCTCTCATTGATATTTTTTGTTTTGCCGCCTACTTTTTTAACGGCTTCCCGAGCTTCCAGCTGGGAATAACCCAAGGCCATAAGAGCTTCCATTGTTTCAACATCAAAAGAAGAATCTTTTCCTTTAAAATCATCCAGGGAGCTTATTTTACCAATTTTGCTTTTAAGTTCCAAAATAATTCTTTCAGCTGTTTTTTCACCAATTCCCGAAACCTTGGTAAGAATTGAGTGATCTCCGGTAACCAAAGCATTTTTTAGCTGAGCGGGAGTTGCCTGGGATAAAACTCTTAAAGCTCCTTTGGGACCAATACCAGAAACTGAAATCAAAAGCTCAAAAAAAGCCAGTTCTTCTTTGCTTAAAAATCCAAAGAGTTCCAGAGCGTTTTCCCTAACAGCCAAATAAGTGAAAAGACTTATTTCCGTCTTCTCCTCGGTTTTTAATAAAGTATCCGGAGAAACATTGATTTTATAGCCAATTCCGTTTACTTCCACGATTAGGCAACCGGAAATTTTTTCAGAGACAATACCCGCTATTTTAGAGATCATAAAAATGTTTTAAAGATTACTTATTGGAAAACTTTATCAATGGCAAAAAGTAAAAGTGGTAAAAGCTTGATTCCGTAATTTTCCAAGAAGCTTTTATTATTTACTTTCTTCTCTCTTCGTGCTAATACTACTACATTATTCAAAGATTGTAGAGCCGTTTAATTCGTTTTAATTTTCTTGCTTTTAATCCTTAATTTTTAATTGGAAATTTATGCCTATCTCAAAATCCGCCAAAAAGTTTATGCGCAGCAGTGATAAAAGAAGAATCCGCAACTTAGCCGTCAAAAAAAACATGCGGGTTTTTACAAAAAAAGCTTATGAATGGATCAAAAAAGGAGATCTTAAAAAAGCCAAAGAATTTTCTGTAAAAGCCGTTCAAGCGATTGACAAAGCCAGCCAAAAAAAGGTTATCAAGAAAAATAAAGCTAACCGCAAAAAAAGCCAACTTTCCAGAGACTTAAACAAAATTAAAAAAGGATCTTAGGAAATCCTTCTCTTGTTTTGTTTGTCCTGTCTTTAAGATTTTTTTATTCAAGAAAAAGAAACAAATAAATTTAAAGCGGTCTTCGCTTCCAGAGTACCTCTCTTAATTGAATAATCCAAATCCGCCAATTTTTTATAAAGAGCTTTTAATTTTTCCAAATCTATCCCTGAAGAAAAATTCAAAAGCTTGCGGGCCACAAAAGGATGCAATTTGGCCAAGCGAGAAACCTCAGAGAAAGGAACTCCTTCTTCAAGAGCGCTTTTCACTTTAAGCAAATTTCTAAATTGATAGACAAACATAGCCAGCAGATAAAGAGGGTTATCCCCTGTTTCCAAATGGTTCTGTAGCAAAGAGAGAGCCGTTTTTTTATCTTTTCTCCCAAGAGCGTCAATAGTTTTGAAGATATCATTAACAAGCTCACCTGAAACTGAATTTTCCAAATCCGCTAAGGTAATTTCTCGGCCGTTTTTAAAAGCGTTTAATTTATTCAATTCGTTAATTGCCGGCCAAAGCTGATAATTAACCAAAAAACAAAGTTTGGCAATTCCCGCTTTCCCTATTTTAATACCTGTCCGCCTAGCTTCTTTTTCAATAAAATTTTCCAATTCTTTTCCTTTGGGCATTTTACTCTCCAAGACCTCAGTAGCTTCTTTTTTAAGATAAGTGAAGAGCGGATTTTTTCTATTAGGTTTGCTTTCAAAAAAATAAAGTTTATCTTTTGGGCTCTTGATAAAATCTTTTGCTTTTAACAGAGAAGCTTTGATTCTTTTAGCTTCTCTGAAATCAGGCCCTGCCATAATGTCCGAAAAAACTATCAGTTTATTGTTTGAAAAAAAATCAGCGCTTGCAAAAAGCTGGCTTAGCTGAACATTTACCAAGCTTTCCAAAGAATCAAAAAAAGCTAAAGAGAGCTTTTTCTCTTCGGCTTTTTTTTTGATTTCAGCTTTTTTTTGGGAAAGAAAATAAGTATTCTCTCCGTAATAGAAATAAAGCATTTTTTATTTTATTGAATGGGAGACCATTCCAGCTTTTGCCCCGGCTCAAGAACTTCAACCCAAATTTGGCCCGGAACAAATTCCAGCTCCTGACCGTCATCTTTCATAAATTTAAGCTTGGCGGAATTTACACAAACCAATTCGTTCCCGATAACACAATTTCCTTTTTTCTTTTCCCATCTTCCGGTAAATTCACGCCCTTCCATATAAGCGTACATCTCCCCCTCTCCTTCAACATCCACATCATTATATTGGCCTTCAATTTGGCGCGAGGTGGCAAACATAACCACTACGTTCTTGGGAGCAACTCTTTCACCCGTATTTCTGTCCGTGTCAGCCTTCCCTCCCCAGGTTCTTAAATAAGAATTAGTTTCCCGATCATAGGTATATTCCGCTCGATAAGGACCGGCAAAGCCTACAACCAAGGTCCCTCCTTTTTCTCTTTCGCTTAAAACACTCTCTTGCCTATGAGGATAACCTTCAAAATTATTTTCCAAACGATATTCTAAGCCTTTAGCTGTATTAAGAAGCCCATTATATGAAGTAAAACCATTATCCGGCGCCGGAATGCCGGCCTTTCTAAAAAAGGCTCCTCCTTCATTTTTCAAAGCATCCAAATCCGGAACAGTATCCCTATTGTCAAGCATTTCTAAAGCAAAATGAGAGCCTCCCCAATGAGCCAACATGGCATCTAAACCTTTAGCTAAAGTAATATAGTCATGACGGGCACTTCTAATAGAACCGATTTCTTCCGGAGAATTGCAAACAAAAACCGCCATCAAACGGGTAATGCTTGCTGTAATCACCGGCATTTCAAAAACCAAATCTGCGGCATTTATCCCGGAAAGCGGCCGAACACTTGTATCTGCGGCAAGCATAACAGCAATAGGCCTCCGATCCTTATTCTCAACCGGGTCACATTTTAAACCTGACAAGGGACTAATTTCTCCGGGGTTAAGAGGTTCTTGTTTCTCTTCTAAATTGGGAAATTCCGAGTTGTAATTTGGTTTTTTAGACTGTTCTGCCGTATCACCATTTTCAGCCGTTCCTTTATTTTGCTTACCCGCCGTTTTGGCAAAAAATATTATTCCTCCAACCGCTAAAATACCGATAATAACCGCAGCAACCGATATTTGAGTTTGGCGATTTGTCTTTAACTTCTTGATAAAATTCGCCAGTGACGATTTTGGTTCCATTTTTTATTTTTACGTTAGTTATTAAATTCTAAAAAATTAATCGCTTTTTATTTATCCTTATAT
>JAGYOS010000068.1 GCA_018399475.1 bacterium | reverse complement strand
AAAAAGATGACAGAGTAAATTCCCAATAAGAGAAGATGGGTCATTATTCCGACTATTACTCTGCCCAATCTAAAAAAGGGACCGATTATGCGGCCGGTTAAAGAATAGTCTTGATAAAGAGGGGAGAAAAAATAACGCAAGGTTATCAAGGTTGCCCAAAGGCTTTCAAAAGCGGCAGAGAGGCTTAAGGCTTTCTGCCAATACTTTTTAGGGCCTTCAACCAGCCAAAAAAATAAAAACTTTAAGAGCCATTCACTTAATCCGGCCGAGATATTTAAAAAATAATAAGAAAAAACTCCCATTGCTTTAAAAATAATTTATTTTTGTTTTATTTAGCTTGAAGATATGTTTTCTTAAAAAGCTTACCGAAAATGTTATTTTAATTATAGCACAGTAGGCTAAAGCTTAAAAACTATTTGGGTAGAAATTAGCGGAGGCACTGAAAAATTTTAAAAATATTGCTTAAGAAATTTCCCCGTATAACTTCCGGCAGTTTTAGCGATTTTTTCCGGAATGCCTTGGGCGATTATTTTTCCTCCTTTATCTCCGCCTTCCGGTCCCAAATCAATTACCCAATCAGCTGATTTTATAACATCCAAATTATGTTCAATCATTAAAACGGTATTTTTCTGGTCAACCAGTTTTTGGATAACTGCCAAGAATTTCTTAATATCTTCAAAATGAAGGCCGGTAGTCGGTTCATCTAAAATATAAAAAGTTTTATTGGTAGGCTTTTTAATTAATTCGGCGGCCAGCTTAATTCTCTGAGCTTCTCCTCCGGAAAAAGTAGTGGCTGACTGGCCTAATTTGATGTAGCCCAGCCCTACTTCTTGAATAATTTTCAAAATATTAAAAACAGAAGGTTCTTTAAAAAAGAAACGAGCGGCTTCGTTAATGGTCATATCTAAAATGTCAGCTATATTTTTTCCTTGATAATTGACTTTTAGAATTTCTTTTTTAAAACGCTTCCCTTTACAAACTTCGCAGGGAACATAAACATCCGGTAAGAATTGCATTTCCACTCTTAAAAAACCTTCCCCCTTGCAGTTTTCACAACGCCCGCCCGCCATGTTGAAACTGAAATGTCCCGGAGTATATCCTTTGGCTTGGGAAGCCGGAGTGGAAGCGAACAATTGCCTGATGGGAGTTAAAATTTTGGTATAAGTTGCCGGATTGGAACGGGGAGTCCGTCCAATGGGCGATTGGTCAATGCCGATTACTTTATCAATAAATTCTAAACCCTTTAAGCTTTTATATCTCCCCGGTTGAACGGGAGAACGATGAAAACGGGCGGCTAGACCGCGGTAAATAATATCATTAACCAAGCTTGATTTACCCGATCCCGAAACTCCGGTGACACAAGTGAAAGTTTCCAAAGGAATTTCCACTTTTAAATTTTTTAAGTTATGTTCCCGGGCTCCCAAAACGGTGATTTTTTTAGGAGAGGGCTTTCTTCTTGAAGAAGGGATTTTAATGTTTGTTTCTCCTTTCAAATAACTGACTGTTAAAGATTTTTTACTTTTTAAAACTTTTGCCAAAGAGCCGTTTTCTATTATTCGGCCTCCGTTTTCTCCGGCCTCAGGTCCGATGTCGGTTAGCCAGTCAGCATTTAGCATGGTTTCCTTGTCATGTTCAATAACAATCACTGTATTGCCGGCATCTCTTAATTTTTTAAGAATAGCCAGCAGTTTTTTATTATCCCGAGGGTGAAGTCCGACAGAAGGCTCGTCTAAAATATAAATTACCTCGGTCAGTTCCGTACCGACTTGGCTGGCCAAGCGGACTCTTTGAAATTCTCCTCCCGCCAAAGTGGCGGCTGAACGATTTAGGCTTAAATAGGGCAACCCTACGTTTTGGAGAAAAATAAGGCGGCTGATTATCTCCTGTTTGATTCTTTTAGCAATAAGTTCTTGGGTCTCGGAAAATTTTAATTTTTGGAAAAAACTTAGCAAGTTTTCAATTGAATAATTGGCTATTTCGCTTATATTTTTATTTTTTATTTTTACCAAGAGGCTTGTCGGCTTTAGGCGGGAGCCTCGGCAAGCGGAACATTCAACTTCAATCATATATTTCTCAATTTCTCTCTTTATTTTTTTGGATTTCGTCTTTTTGTAGCAATTTTCCAAATAACCAACTAGCCCCCGGAAAGAAGTATTTTTGGAGTTTAAGAAAAAGTAAGGTTCTTTGATTTTGAAATTGACAGGTTCGCCCTTGCCCAACAACAGCCTATCAAGTTCCCGGCGGCTTAACTTCTTTAAGGGAATGTTTAAGGAAATACCCAATGTTCTGGCTGCCGAGTTAACCAAAACAACGAAGTGTTTGTTTCGGCGATAGCTGTAAGGAAGGAGGCCGCCTTGTCCTATAGTTTTTGAAGGATCAGGCGACATTAACTTAAGGGATATTTTTTTATTTTTGCCGAGACCGTTGCAAACAGGGCAAGCGCCGTAAGGACTGTTAAAAGAAAAAGAATTCAGTTCAATTTTTTTTAGGGTGTAACCGCAATTCGGACATCTCATATTTCGGCTGAAAGTTTTTAATTTTGCGCCTTGCTCCACTAGGATTTTTTCTTTGCCTATTTTCAAAGCTTTTTCAAGACTTTCAGCTAATTCTCCCGCGATTTTAGAATCAAGCTTTAATTCGTCAACCAAAATTTTAATTTCAAAAGGAGGATCTTTTTTAAATTTAATAAAACGATAAGCAGAAAGTTTGACCGTTTCTTTGTCGATCACGGCTTTGGTAAAACCTTGCTCGTAAAGATTGCCCAAAGCCAATTGGCAATCTTCTTCGTTTTTGCAAGTTATCGGAGAATAAATTCGGATCTTGGCAGTTTCCCTGAATTCGCTCGCAATGTCTTTAATTATTTCTTCCAAAGATTTCTTTTTTATTTCTTGGCCGCAACGAGGGCAGAAAGGAGTTCCCACTTTTGTATAAAGGAGTCTTAAATAATCATAAATTTCAGTAATGGTCCCCACAGTTGAACGGGGGTTGCGCCCAAAGTTTTTTTGGTTTATGGAAATTGTTGGAGAGAGGCCTTCTATTAAATCCACTTCCGGCTTTCCCATTTGGTTAAGGAATTGGCGAGCGTAGTTGGAAAGACTTTTTAAATAACGCCTTTGCCCTTCCGCAAAAATCGTGTCAAAAGCCAAAGTTGATTTTCCCGAACCGGAAATTCCCGTGAAAACAATAAATTTACCTCGCGGCAAATTGAGGCTAATGTTTTTAAGATTGTGTTCCCGCGCTCCGCGGATAATAATTTTTTTCATGTCTTGGCTATTCTAGCATAAAAATTAATTTTTCAAAAAAGAAAGCCGGCTCTGGAGAAAAATGTTTAAATTTTTAGCTGGACGAGGCCGACAGTTTGTAAATAAATCTTTTATATAATATGATAAAAAAGCCGTGGTGCAATTAAAAATTTAAGTCTAAATCTATGAAGACAAGATTCTATTTCAACGGAGTGCAAATTAAAAAAGAAGAAAAAGGTTATATCCGAGGAAAAATTGATAAGATTCAAAAATATTTTGAGAAACCGGCAATTCTTGGAGAAATAGAAATAGAGATAAATAAGCGGGGAGATTATCGGGTTGAGCTTCAATTTAAAGGCCCCGGCTTTCAGTTTATCGGTGAAGAAGAAGCCGACACGGTTCAAGCCGCTTTTGATTTGGTTTTTGATGAATTAGTCCAGCAGGCTAGGGAAGAAAAGAAAAAACATCGGACGATAGCTAAAAGAAAAGCCATTAGCCTTAAAAAAAATATTTCAATTAATAAGGGAGCGCGGTTTAAGTTATAAAATCTTTATGGAAGCGATCGCCGGAAGCCCTTATTCGGCTTTTGGTAAAAACGGGCGGATTAGCCAAATGTTTTTAATTAATTTTATTTATGAATTTTTTATCCAAAATATCAAATTTACTTGGTGATCCTAACGCTAAGGAATTAAAAAAAATTCAACCTCTGATTGCCTCTATTAATGAGCGAGAGAAAGAAGTTGAAAAATTATCCGAGGAACAAATTAAAGAAAAGACGCGCGAATTCCAAAAAAGAGTAAAGGGGGGAGAAACATTAGACAGCCTTTTGCCGGAAGCTTTTGCAGTTTGTCGAGAAGCCGGGAGAAGAACTATTGGCCAAAGAGCTTTTGATACCCAGCTGATAGGAGGAATAGCTTTGCATCAAGGAAAAATAGCTGAGATGAAAACCGGTGAAGGAAAAACTTTAGCCGCCACTTTTGCGGTTTATCTTAATGCTTTGGAGAAAAAGGGCGTGCATATTATAACGGTCAATGATTATTTAGCCCGCCGTGATACAAATTGGATGGGATCCATTTATAATTTTCTAGGGCTTTCGGTGGGTTGTGTCCAGCATGATACGGCTTACCTTTTTGATCAAGAAATTGAACCGGATGCCAATGAAACCAGCATTGAATATGAAAACTTAAGGCCGGTTTCTCGCCAAGAAGCTTACCGGGCGGATATCACTTACGGGACCAATAATGAATTCGGCTTTGACTATCTTCGAGATAATATGGTTCCCAGTCTCGGGCAGATGGTTCAAATTAGAGATTTTCCGGCTTTGAAAAAAGAAGAAGAAGCGAAACAAAATAAAAAAGGAAAAAATCAAGAGGAGAATGAAGAAGGAATGTTTAAAAAAGATTACTTAAATTTTGCCATTGTTGACGAAGTTGATAATATTTTGATTGACGAATCCAGAACTCCCTTGATTATTTCAGCTCCGGATGAAGAATCAACCAAACTTTACCAAAAATTTGCCAAGATCGTTCCCCGTTTAACTCTGGATAAAGATTACAATATTGACGAAAAAATGCAGGCAGTTACTTTGACCGACAGGGGAATCAGTAGGGTGGAAAAAATGCTGGGTATTGATAATCTTTACCTGACGGGTCAAATGCAATATGTTCACCATTTGCATCAAGCTCTAAAAGCCCAGGCCATTTTTAAAAAGGACAAGGAATATGTTGTTAAAGAAGGCGAAGTAATAATTGTAGATGATTTTACCGGCAGGTTAATGCCCGGCCGCCGCTTTTCGGAAGGATTACATCAAGCTTTGGAAGCTAAAGAAGGAGTTAAGATTCAAAGAGAAAGCCGGACGATGGCTACTATCACTTTCCAAAATTATTTTCGCCTCTATAAAAAATTAGCCGGTATGACCGGTACGGCGCTTACTTCTGCGGAAGAATTCTTTAAAGTCTATAAATTGGATATCTTGAATATTCCGACTCACAAGAAAATGGTTAGGACTGATTTTTCCGATAAGATTTATAAAAACGAGAAAGGCAAATTTAATGCTATTGCTGCAGACATAAAAGCCCGCCACAGCAAAAAACAGCCGGTTCTAGTGGGAACTATTTCCGTAGAAAAATCAGAAGCTCTTTCCCAATACTTGGACAGGGAAGGAATTGAGTATGAGATTTTAAATGCCAAAAACCATGAAAGGGAAGCTCAAATTATTTCCCAAGCCGGAAGAGCGGGAGCTGTTACTATTGCCACCAACATGGCCGGTAGAGGGACGGACATCAAACTTGGAAAAGGCGTGGTTAAAAAGGGCGGTCTGCATATTATTGGAACGGAACGTCATGAAGCTCGCAGAATAGACAATCAGTTGAGAGGAAGAGCAGGCAGGCAAGGCGATCCGGGAAGTTCGCAGTTTTATGTTTCTTTGGAGGATGAATTGATGAGGCGTTTCGGCTCTGAAAAGATTAAAAAAATAATGGATACTTTGGGTTTGCCTGAAGACCAGCCTATTGAGAACCGGATCATCAACCGATCTATTGAATCGGCTCAAAAGAAAATTGAAGGCTTTAATTTTGATATCAGAAAACACGTTTTGGATTACGACGACGTGATTAACCGCCAACGGGAAACAATTTATCAAAAGAGACGCCAAAATTTATTGGGGATTACCGGCGGGGAAGAATTTAAAAATGCCGTTGAAGAAGTAGTGGGAGACTTTGTGCATTTTCACACCAGAGCGGAAGATTCTTCTAAATGGAATACTAAAGAAATTTTTGAATACTGCCATTCTCTTTTTGGCGCTGAAGAATCTTTAAAGGAAAAAGTGGCATCAATTGCCCAAAGCCAAAAAATAGAGCTTCAAGAGAAACAACAAAAAATAAAAAAGGAAATTTTGGCTTACGCTTTTCAAGTCTATAAACTTAAAGAAGAGAAAATTGGAGCCGAAGTCTTGAGAAAATTGGAAAGAGCGATTATGTTAAGAACATTGGATACTTTATGGATGGAACATTTGGATAATATGCAACATTTAAGAGAAGGTGTTGGCTTAAGAGGCTACGGGCAGAGAGACCCCTTGGTTGAATATAAAAAAGAAGGTTTTGAAATGTTTCAAAACTTTTTAAACAGTATTCGTCTCAGAACGGTAGAAACTTTATTTAAGATCCAAATAATACCCAAGGGAGAAGCCGAAGGCACGGTTCCCAAAAAAGAAAACATTTTAGGGGAAGCCAAAGTCCAAGATTCTACTAAGCTGCAATTGAAAGGAGCCGCTACCGGCCAAAGCGGTTTTTTCCAAAACGGAGAAGAGGAAAAAACGGAATCAGCCGGAAATGTTGAAAAAACAGCTGTTCCGATTAAAGCCGGTAAGAAAGTGGGCCGTAACGATCCCTGCCCTTGCGGCAGCGGTAAAAAGTATAAAAAGTGCTGTTATCCCAAATATGGTCGTTAGCATTAACCGCTAACAATATTTTTGATTTTACAATTTTCTAATAAGGTTTATTTTAAAGAATCATCTTTCAGTAAAAATTTTCAGATGAGAAAAAAAATTTACTCCAATGTTTTTGCCTTGATTTTTCTAATTTTAGCGGCCGGAATTATCGCTTACCCGAAAATGCCGGATTTTAATCTTTTTGGAAAGAACGTCGGCCAAACCTTAAGAGGCTTGGAAATAAAACTGGGCCTTGATTTGCAAGGAGGAGCCCATTTGGTTTATCAAGCGAATATGTCGGCAATACCGCCTGAAAATTGGGAAGAAAGCCTAAGCGGTATTCGCGATGTTATTGAAAGAAGAATTAACGCTTACGGAGTTTCTGAGCCTCAGGTTCTCACCAATAAATCCGGGGAAAATTATCGGATTATTGTTGATATGGCCGGAGTTTCCGATATTGAAGCAGCCATCTCCATGATCGGGGAAACTCCCATTTTGGATTTCAGAGAGGAAGAAAACGCAGAGGATTATAAATTATCTCCCGAGGAGCAAGAGGAGGCCAAGGAAAAAAATAAAAAAAATCTTGCTCAAGCGGAAAAAATTTTACAGCAAGCTTTGAGTGGAGAAGATTTTGCCAAATTGGCCCAAGAAAATTCTGCTGATGCTTCCAATAAAGAACAAGGAGGGGATTTGGGATTCTTTGGGAAAGGAATGATGGTTCCCGAATTTGAAGAAGTGGCTTTTAACGAAGAATTTCAAGAAGGTTCTGTTTGGCCTGAATTGGTTAAAACTCCATTCGGCTATCACTTGCTTAAAAAAACCGGAGAAAAAGAAGAAGCGGGGCAAAAACAGGTTAAGGTGAGCCATATTCTTTTTGAAATTGCTGATGAAGAGTACAAAGCAATGCCCAGCCAACCCTTTAAACCCACCTTGCTTACCGGAAAAAATTTAAAACGAGCGGAAGTGGTTTTTGATCCGAATACTCAAGAGCCTCAAGTTTCTCTTCAATTTGATGAAGAGGGTAAAAAAATGTTTAAAGAAATAACCGAAAAGAATGTCGGCAGGCGGCTGGCTATTTTTTTAGACGGAGAGCCAATTACCGTTCCGGTTGTCCAAACTGTTATTGCCGACGGCAAGGCTGTCATTACCGGATCCCAGGATATCACCGAAGCTAAAGAGTTAGCTAAAAGATTGAATGCGGGAGCTTTGCCTGTCCCAATTGAATTGGTCAGCCAGGAAAAAGTGGGGGCTTCTTTGGGGATTGCTTCTTTGAAAAAAAGTCTAACAGCCGGCTTGCTGGGCTTAAGTCTTGTTTCCGGGTTTATGCTGGTTTTTTATTTAATTTACGGTTTGGTAGCCGTTTTCGCCTTGAGTTTTTATGCCCTGATCATGGCAGCCACTTTTAAAATTTTAGGCATTACCCTGACTCTTTCGGGAATTGCCGGTTTTATATTATCTTTAGGAATGGCAGTAGACGCCAATATCCTTATTTTTGAACGCATCAAGGAAGAATTGAAGAAAAAAAGCCCGCCAAAATTGGCAATAAACAATGGCTTTAAAAAAGCTTGGTCTTCTATCAGAGACGGCAATATATCAACTTTAATAACTTGCGTCGTTTTGGCTAGTTTAGGAACAGGCATGGTCAAAGGTTTCGCCATCACCTTGGGAATTGGAGTCTCTTTAAGTATGTTTACGGCGGTTTTTGTAACTAGAAATGTTTTGGAATTCTTGGCCTTATTTTTAAAGGAAAAATTTTTAATTTTAGTCAGTTTTAAAAAGAGGAAATAAATTAAACGGAATGAATATTATCGGTAAAAATAAAATTTGGTTCACTTTTTCTTCTATTTTAATGGGATTAAGCCTCTTGGCCCTAATTATGTGGGGTTTAAAACCGGGGATTGATTTTACAGGAGGCTCTTTAATGCGGCTTGAATTTTTAAAAGAAAAAATAACCAACGAGCAAATTAAAGAAGCTTTAAGCGGCGACCTTGGGAATAGTTCGGGAGAATTGGAAGGAATTGTAATCTCAAATTCGGAAGGGCAAGAAAACGTAACTATCCAAGCGGTCGGGGATAAAGAGGTAATCTTGAAATTAAAAGCGATGGATGAAAAAACTCATCAAGCGACATTAAATAAAATAAAAGAGAAAACAGCTGAAATCCAAAAAGATTTGGCTGTGGAAGGAGAGGAATTGGTTAGCGAAACCAAATTTGATTCCATTGGGCCTTCTATTGGGGAAGAGCTAAAAAGAAAATCACAAGGAGCTATAATTGTTGTTCTCTTAGCCATTATTGGTTTTATAGCTTGGGCTTTTAGAGGAGTCTCCAGCCAAATAAATAAATACGAGTCTTTCCGCTACGGCCTGATTGCCATTATCGCTTTAGTCCATGATGTCTTAATTATTTTGGGTTTATTTGCCGTTTTAGGTCATTTCCGTGGAGTTGAGGTGGACACTTTCTTTATCGCTGCCATTCTAACTATCCTCGGTTATTCAGTAAACGATACTATCGTGATTTTTGATAGAATTAGAGAAAACATTTTGAAAAAAGGCAGTGGGAATTTTGGCAAAGTTGTAAATCAAAGCGTGAACGAGACTTTAGTTCGCTCAATCAATACTTCAACGACAACCTTGTTGGTTCTTTCTTGTATTTTATTATTCGGAGGACAAAGCACTTTCTATTTTATTCTAGCTTTAATTATCGGTATAATTTCCGGAACTTATTCTTCAATATTTTTAGCCTCTCCTCTTTTAGTTTGGTGGAAACAAAAAAGAGGTTAAGAAACAAATGAAAAATTTCAAAAAGGAGAAGAAAAACCGAGAAAATAATGAACAGGTAAATATTTTGGATATTGCGCTTATTTTGGGTTATGTTATAGTAATACCATTAATAGCAGGAGTTCTTTTGGGCAATTGGTTGGATGAAAAATTTAATTTAAAACCGTTATTTCTCTTAACCTCAGTTCTGGTGGCAATAATTTTTTCAAGCATTTTTTTAGTAATAAAGCTTAAAAAGTATTTAAAATAAGTTCGGGGTCCGGAAACATTATAAAATTATTGCAAGAACTCGCGGTTAGAAAAAACGCGGAGTTTTTTATTAAAACTTTATAATTTCCAAGCTTAATGCATATTTCTCTTGCAGCAGAAAAAATATTTAGCCTAGGAAGTTTTTCCGTAAACAATACTTTACTGACCAGTTGGGTGGTAATAGCTTTTTTAGCCCTACTTTCTTATTTCGGAACAAGAAAAATCAAAATGGTTCCGGGAAAAATTCAAAATATTTTAGAGCTCATTATTGAAGGGCTCTTTAATTTTTTCAATTCAGTCTGGGAAAACAGAACAAAAACCAAAAAATACTTTCCTATTTTGGCAACTTTCTTTATTTTTATAATTATTTCCAATTGGTTTGGCCTTTTGCCGGGGATAGGCTCTATTGGCTTTACTGAGGTCAAAGATGGACATACCGTTTTCATCCCTTTCTTCAGAAGCGTTAACTCGGATTTAAATGCCACTTTAAGCTGGGCAATAATTTCAGTGGTTTTGGTTCAAATTTTCGGTACTATGAGCTTGGGGACTTTTAGTTATCTAAAGAAATTTTTCAATTTTTCCAATCCGATTAATTTTTTTGTAGGTATTTTAGAAATAGTAGGCGAGACTGCTAAGGTGATTTCTTTTAGCTTTCGACTTTTCGGCAATGTTTTTGCGGGAGAAGTGCTTTTGGTGGTAATGACTTTTTTAGTACCTTATGTAATACCTCTGCCTTTTTACGGATTGGAACTTTTTGTAGGCTTTGTTCAGGCTTTGGTTTTTACAATCCTTTCTTTAGTCTTCATTAAAATGGCAACCGAAGCTCACTCTTAATAAAGACTAAGAAATTATTTGATAATTAATTATTTAAAAAAAGTTACAATGGAAGAAGCAAAACAAGTGGTTGAGTCAGGTACCCAACTAAAAGAACTGGCCAGTGCTTTGGCGATCGCAATTGGGGGCGCCGCTCCGGCAATTTCCATCGGCCTTATGGCGAAACAAGCTATGAAAGCCATCGGTAGAAATCCCGAAGCCGCTTCTAAAATCCAAGGAGCAATGATTCTAGCCATCGCTTTTGCGGAAGCGATAGCCATTTATTCTTTAGTGGTAGCTCTTGTTATTAAATTTGTTTAGAAGAATTTTAAACTTGGTTAGTAAAAAGTTGAATTCTTATTTGATTGAATGAAATCCTGGACGGCAATAGACCTTTAGCGCTTATTGCCGCGCGGATTGCATTTAATTGTTTAAAACATGGAACTAATAGAAAAATTGGGAATAGATTGGAAAATTATTTTTGCTCAAATCGTTAATTTTTTTCTCCTGCTGGCCCTTCTTTATTTTTTCCTTTACAAGCCGATTCTTAATGTTTTGGAAAAAAGGAGAGAGAAAATAAAGAAAAGCTTGGAAGAAGCCGATGCCATGAGCGAAAAAATGGAAAATGTAAAACGGGAAACTGAAAAGAAAATTGCTCAAGCGGAGAAAGAAGCTGTCCGAATTATAAGGAAAACCAGGGTTCAGATGGATAAAGATCAAGAGAAAATAAGGAGGAAAGCTATTCAAGAGGCAAAGGAAATAAAAAAAGAAGCTCAAGAAGAAGCCGAAAGAAATAAAGAAAAACTGGTAAAAGAAATTCAGAAAGAAGTGGGAAACTTGGTTGTTGAATTATCGGAAAAAATTATTAAAAGGAATCTCCAAGCAATTGATAAAGAAAAGCTAAACCAGGAACTAATAGCATCTGTTAAGAGTAAGAAAAAATTATGAGAATTTCAACTCAAAAATACGCAACAGCTCTGTGTGAATCAGCTGAAGAAGCGATTTCTGAAAACAAGCCTTTGGAAAAAATAGTTAAAAATTTTATAAAACTTCTGGAAAAACACCACCAGCTGGAAAACTTGCAATTTATTTTAGACAATATTGAAAAATACTATTCTACCAATGAAAAATTTACTTTTAAAGCTTCAATAAAATATGCCGGTCCTGATCCGCAAGAAAAAATAAAAGCAATTCTTCAAGAAAGAAATCCTAAAAAAGCAATTGTGATTAAATCCGAAGAAGATGCCGGTTTATTGGGAGGATCAAGAATAGTTTTTAGAAATTGTTTAATTGATTCATCAATTTTTTCCTTTTTGGAAAAATTTAAGGAAAAATTAAAAAACGATTAATAATTAGAAAACTAGTTAAATATTTTTTAAATAATTTAAATTAGGCTATGGCTTCTCAAAAAGATCAAATTGTAGAATTTTTAAAAAAAGAAATTGGAGAGCTAAAAAAAGAAACTGCCATTGAAACTATAGGGAAAGTTGTTGAAGTAGGAGATGGAGTAGCTTCAATTTCCGGGCTTCCCGAAGTAATGAGCTCCGAACTGTTGGATTTCGGAAATGATACTTACGGAGTAGCTTTAAACTTGAAAGAAGACAACATCGGCTCCGTTATTTTGGGAGATTATTCCAAAGTTAAAGCGGGCGATATCGTAAAATCAACCGGTAAAGTTTTATCGGTTCCGGTAAGCCAAGAATTAATTGGCAGGATCATAGACCCTTTAGGCCGTCCCTTGGATAATAAAGGAGAAATTGAAAGCCAAAAATTTTATCCCATTGAAAAAATCGCTCCCGGGGTTATTGCCAGAGAACCTGTTAATACTCCTTTGCAGACAGGCATTAAGGCCATTGATTTGATGATTCCTATTGGAAGAGGTCAGCGCGAATTGATAATCGGTGATCGAAAAACCGGGAAGACAACTATTGCTGTTGATACTATTATCAACCAAAAAGGGGAAGATTGCCTTTGCATTTATGTCGCCATTGGCCAAAAAAAATCCAAAGTGGCCAGAATTGTAGCCGAACTTGAAGAAAAAGGAGCCTTAAAACATACCATAATTGTTTTGGCGGGCTCTTCTGATCCGGCATCTCTCTCTTTTATTGCGCCTTACGCCGGTTGCGCTATCGGGGAATATTTTATGGATCAAGGTAAAGATGTTTTAATTGTCTATGATGATTTAAGCAAACATGCTTGGAGCTACCGCCAAATTTCTCTTTTATTAAGGAGACCTCCCGGAAGAGAAGCTTACCCGGGTGATATTTTTTACTTGCATTCCAGGTTATTGGAAAGAGCAGCTTGTTTGGATAAAAAGAACGGCGGTGGAACTTTAACCGCTCTGCCGATTATTGAAACTCAGGCTGGAGACGTATCCGCCTATATTCCCACTAACGTTATTTCTATTACTGACGGACAAATTTATTTAGAGCCCGATCTTTTCCATCAAGGAATAAAACCGGCAATTAATATCGGACTTTCCGTTTCCAGAGTTGGCTCGGCGGCTCAAACCAAGGCGATTAAGGGAGTCGCCGGAAAAATGCGTTT
>JAGYOS010000067.1 GCA_018399475.1 bacterium | reverse complement strand
AAAGTAAAGCATATTAAATGGGCTTTTTAAAAAGATTGAAAAATTATTCTTTTAAAAGTAGAATTTAAAATACTGAAAAACTTAATTTTCAAAATTATGAAATCCTTTGAAATACCCTCCATTATTAAAAAAATAGGTAAAAACTTTAGCAAACAAGGGTTTGAGGCTTATTTGGTTGGAGGTTGTGTTAGGGATTTAATTCGTGGAGAAACTCCCTCCGACTGGGATATTACTACCAACGCTAAGCCTGAAGAGATACAAAAAATTTTTAAAGACAGCTTTTATAAAAATACGTTCGGAACCGTAAGCCTTAAAACCAAGGAAAAAGATATTGGAAATATTGAAATTACCACTTATAGAACTGAGGGGAAATATTTAAACCATCGGCATCCTGATAAAGTATCTTTTTCAGAGAATATTGAAGAAGATTTAAAAAGAAGAGATTTTACCATTAATGCAATAGCTGTTGATCTACGGTCTTTGGAGAAGAAACCTTTAAAAATAGTAGATCCTTACAAAGGACAAATTGATTTAAAGAAAAAAATAATTAAAGCGGTAGGCTCGCCAATTGACCGTTTTAATGAAGACTCTTTAAGGTTGATGCGGGCGGTAAGATTGGCTATTCAATTAAATTTCAAGATTGAAAAGAAAACGTTGGAAGCTGTTAAAAAAAAATCTTCCTTATTGGCAAAAATATCCAAAGAAAGAATCCGGGATGAGCTTATAAAAATAATTAAATCAGAAAGGCCGGCGGAAGGCATAGAAATGCTTAAAAAAACCGGTCTGCTAACCCATATTTTACCGGAATTGGAAAAGGGAATTGGAGTCGGCCAGAATCTGCATCACATTTACACAGTTTATGAACATTTAATTTTATCTCTAAAGCACTGCCCCAGCAAAAAGCTCTCTGTAAGGCTTGCTGCCTTGCTTCACGATATTGCTAAACCTCAAGCCAAAAGAGGAGAAGGAGCCCGAAGCACCTTTTATAATCACGATTTTATGGGAGCCAGGGTTGCTTATCGAGCACTTTCAAGGCTTCGTTTCTCTCAAAAATTGACCAGAAAGGTTTTTCTGCTAATTGAGAACCATATGTTTTATTATGAAGTGGAAACAGTAACTCCCTCCAGTATAAGAAGACTGTTAAAAAAGGTCGGACCGGAAAATATTCACGATTTAATTGATTTAAGAATAGCTGACCGTTTGGGTAGCGGTTGCCCTAAGGCTAAGCCCTATAAACTAAGACATTTGGAATATCTTGTTGAAAAAGTTTCTCAAGATCCCATTTCCGTTAAAATGTTAAAAATTAACGGCAAGCAATTAAAAGAAAAAGCCGGTATACATCCGGGACCTAAGATGGGGATAATTTTAAATATTCTCTTGGGTGAAGTTTTAGAAGATGCATCTAAAAATAAAACGGCTCATCTTTTAAAAAGAGCTAAGAAACTAAATGAAGCAGATTTAGCGTTATTAAAAGAGCAAGCCAAAGAAAAAATTGAAGATAAAAAAATTGAAGAGGACCAGGTTCTCAAGAGAAAATATTGGGTAAAATAGCTTGCTTTAGAATTTTAAATAAAGCATAATTTAAAAATTGCGAGAGTAGTTCAGTTGGCTAGAACATCTCCTTGCCAAGGAGAAGGCCGCGGGTTCAAGTCCCGTCTCTCGCTCCAAGAAGTAGGATCACAGTTTTTTAAATTTTGTAATTAATAAGGAACACGAGGTTCGCCTGGTATGCTTGTTTAACGGATGCCAGGAAACCGATTGCTCCGCGAATGCGGGTTCAAGTCCCGTCTCTTGCTCCATTTCTGAATCAGATTATTTCTAGAAAATAGGTTCCGTCTATCCTGATCATGCGCTCCAATTCTATTTTTTAAAACGGCTTAGTTGAATTTTCTTTCGGGGTTTAATCTTAGAATCTAAAAAATAAATTCATTTAATGAATAAGCCGGAAATTCTCTCAATTTTAAAAAAAATCCAGGCGGCTCCTTTAAAAAAAATGGGCCAAAATTTTTTAATTTGCCAAAAAACTTTAAATAAAATAGTAAAAACGGCTAATTTAAAAAAGGGGGACAATGTTCTAGAGATAGGACCGGGGCTGGGAATTTTAACTGAAAAACTTTTAACAAGAGCCGGTAAGGTCCTGGCGGTTGAGAAAGATCCCAAATATTGCTCTTACCTAAAGAATAGATTTAAAAATCAAAAAAATCGCCAATTTAATCTAGTTCAGGGAGATATTTTAAAAATTAATATCTCAAAACTCTTAAAAAAACATTTTCTAAAAAAAGATTCTCGGGAATTGGAAAGAGTAGATTATCAGCTTGTTGCCAATTTGCCTTATAATATAGCCTCAAAAGTTATTCATTTATTTTTAGAAATAAAATGCCGGCCTCGCCGAATGGTTATTCTAGTTCAAAAAGAAGTGGCGGAAAAAATTTGCTCGGAACCTCCTCAAATGAACAGCTTGGCC
>JAGYOS010000066.1 GCA_018399475.1 bacterium | reverse complement strand
GGCATAGTTCCGGAGAATCCATCTACGGCTTTAGGCTATACCAAAATAGGTAAGAGAATCAGCCACCACAACGGCATTGAAATTTATGAATTTTTAGGACATAAAGAAAAACCGGTTTACGCGAAAGCCAAAAAGTATATTGAAAGCGGCTGTTATCTTTGGCATGGAAATTTTTACATGTGGACTCCGCGGCTTTTTCTAAAAGCTTTTAAAAAATATGCGCCGGAAATTTATACACCCTTGAAAAAAGTGATTGAACTTTTGGAATTAAAAAAAGGGGGAGTGGAAATTGCCCGCCAATACTCCAAAATCCCCAGAATAATGATTGATTATGCGGTAACGGAAAAAATGAATCCTCAAGATATCTTTATAATTAAAGGAGAATTCGGCTGGAGCGACATTGGAGATTGGGATGTGCTTCACAAAAAAGCCGTTTTGGAAAAAGATAAGAATGGCAATATGTTTAAAGGCGACTGGGCAGGCTTAGATACAAGCCAAAGTCTCATCTATTCTTATCCGGGTAAAATAGTGGCTACCATTGGAGTGGATGATATGATTATTGTTGACACCCCGGATGCTTTACTGGTTTGTCCTAAGGGAAGGTCTCAAGATGTAAAAAAGATCGTTGAAGAGATGAAAAAAAATAAAAAAAGGCGGAAATACCTCTAATAGTTTTTTTCTTTCGCCAACCTTTCGACTTATTTTACCGGAAAAGCCGGTTTCTCCGGTTTATTTTCCAGCTCGAACTGCAATTTCTATCGCTTTTTTAAAAGGTGATTACACTTCAGCTTAAAATTTAAATAGTTTAAATTGACAAAAAGACCTATTTTCACCATAGTTAGAGAGCTATTTGCATAATAAATCTTAGAATGATTAATAATTTTAAGCACAAGATAAATAAAATAAGCCGCTCCTTCCAAAAAATGAGCGACTATCTTTGACTTGCCTGCCAAAGAGAAAAAACTCAAAGAATTTGAAAATTTAATGGGGAAAAGTGATTTTTGGGAAGATAAAGCTAAGGCTAAAAAGATAACTGTTTCTTTTCGAGAGCTTAAAAAGGAAGTTGAGAAAATTCTTGAAGTTAGAGGGGAAATAGAGGAGTTAAAGGAACTTGAAGATATTCTTAATGATGATAGAATAATAAAAGAAGCTGAAAAAAAGTATCAAAGCCTTGAGAAAAAATTGGCGGAACTTAAAAATAAAAATGAGGAGCCTTATAACTGCTCAAAAGTTATTTTGCAAATCATGGCGGGAGCGGGCGGAGTGGATGCACAAGATTGGGCGGAAATGCTACTAAGAATGTACCTAAAATTTGCCGAGAAAAATAATTTTCCGGCTAAGATCATAACGGTTTCTTATGGAACGGAAGCGGGTATTAAAAGTGCAATGCTTGAGATTAAAGGAAAAGAAGCTTATGCCAAGTTGAAGAAAGAAGCCGGAGTCCATCGTTTGGTAAGACTTTCTCCCTATAATGCAAATAAATTACGCCAAACTTCTTTTGCTTCGGTGGAAGTAATTCCCGAGGTTAAAGAAGCGGTGGTGGCAATTGAAAAAAAAGATTTAAAAATTGATACTTTTCATGCCGGCGGAGCGGGAGGCCAGCACGTGAACGTCACCGATTCCGCCGTTAGAATAACCCATTTGCCGACTGGATTTAAAGTTGTTTGTCAAAGTGAGAGAAGCCAACTGCAAAACAAGCAAAGAGCAAAGAAAATTCTGGAAAGCAAGCTTTACCTGCTGAATAAAAGAAAGAAAAAAGAAAAGGAAAAAGAATTAAAGGGAGAACACAAATCGGCCGAGTGGGGGAATCAGATCCGTTCTTATGTTCTTTATCCGTATAAAATGGTTAAAGACCACAGGAGTGGAGCCAAAGATTCAAGGGTGGAAAATTTTTTAAACGGAGAATTGGAAATAATTTAAGTTAAAAAGAAAACCAAAAAATGATTGAATATAGAAATGTTACTAAAGTATTTAATGGGGGAGTTACCGCTTTAAACAACATTAACCTTAAAATAAAAAAGGGAGAGTTTGTTTCTATTGTAGGACAAAGCGGAACGGGAAAATCAACGCTGCTGAAGCTGCTTACCCTGGAAGAAAGGCCGACCAGCGGCAGAGTGATTTTTTATAAAACGGACTTGGATGAAATTTCCAAAAAAGAATTGCCTTTTCACAGAAGGAGAATCGGCGTAATTTTTCAGGATTTTAAGTTGTTGCTTACCAGAACCGTTTATGAAAATGTTGCTTTTGCTTTAGAGGTTGCCGGAGTAAAATCTGATGAGATTAAAAAAAGTGTTTCTCAAATTCTAAATATTGTTGGCTTGGAGAGAAAACTTAATTCTTATCCCCACGAACTTTCCGGCGGAGAACAACAGAGAGTAGCCATCGCCCGAGCTTTAGTCCACCATCCGGAAATATTAATAGCCGATGAGCCTACGGGGAATTTGGATATTATCAATACCTGGGAAATTGCCGACCTTCTTTTAAAGATTAACAAACTTGGCACTACCGTGGTTTTGGCAACTCACGACAAAGAAACAGTGGACAGATTGGGAAAAAGAGTCGTTGGTATTGACGACGGCAGAATCATTCGGGATCAAGAAAAAGGAAAATATATGATTTAAGTTTTTATTTTTTGAATCTAATGTGGAAACTAACTCTTTACAGAGCAGTTAAGGCGGGAACTAAAAATTTTATGCGAAACGGCTGGCTTAGTATTGCTACAACGAGTGTTATTGCTTTGGCTTTATTTATTATTAGCTTTTTATTGAGTTTGATTTTTATTGCCAATTTAGTATTGGGGCAAATCCAGGATAAAATAAGTGTTAATGTCTATTTTAAAACGACTGCTGAAGAGAAAGATATTCTTAAAATAAAAGAGAACCTTGAGTCAATGGCGGAGGTTAAGAGAATTGATTATACTTCCCGCGAAATGGCTCTCAGCTCTTTGGAAGAAAAATATCAAAACAACGAAGTTATTATAGATTCGCTAAAAGAACTGAAAGAGAATCCCTTGGAAGCCTCTTTAAGTATTAAAGTCTACGATCCCGATAAATATGAATTAATAGAAAGCGAACTTTTGGCGGGAGCGCCTAAAGAATATGTTTCCAAAATGGATTATTCCGACCATCGGGGGGAAATTGACCGTTTAAACAAAATTATAAAATCCATCAGGCAAGTGGGAACGGTAATGGTCCTTATTTTTGTAGCCGTTGCGATTTTAGTGACTTTTAATTCCATCAGGCTGACTATTTACACTTACAAAACAGAAGTTGAAATAATGAAATTGGTAGGAGCCAGCAATTGGTTTATCCGCTTGCCATTTATCACTGAGGGTGTATTATACGGAATCTTCGCCACGCTGGTTGTGGGAATCATTTGGTATCCGCTAGCCGGTTATTTTGCTCCCTTTTTCGCCAGTGCGGGGATTCAGATTGATACCATGCAACTTCTGTACCAAAATTTAGCCCTTATCATAATTATTCAATTATTTACCGGCATTTTTTTGGGAGTAATCAGCAGTTTTATTGCAATCAGGAGATATTTAAAAGCTTAAAATCTAAAAGTTTTTCTTGTTAAAAAATGTTTAAAGAATTTATTCCTCAATTATTGATGATAATTTCCGCTGCGGCAGTTTTATTTCTTTTAGGGAGAAAAGTTTCCGGTTCAATCAAAAAACTTGATAAAAAAGAGATTGAAAGCGCTCCTCGTCCTTTGGAAGAATTGAGTCCCGAGAAGATGAAAGAACGGCTTTTTAAAAAACTTGAGAAAATGTTGAGGAGGATAAAAATAATCTTTATTCAAATTGATGCTAAAATTGTTGAAATGATAAAGAGGTTGAGGCGCGGGAGAGAAGAAAAGTATTCGGATGAAGAGGAAAACCGTAGCGGGGAAGTTTTGGCGGAAAAAAATGAGAAGAAGCAGTCAATTATGGAAAAAGTTTCCAAGATAAAGAAAAAATTGGCTTCCAGTAAAAATGTTGTTAAAATTGATGCTCTGAAAAAGCCAAAATTGCCCGACCCCTTAAAGCCTCAAATTCCTTCTCCGGAAAGCATTAATATAGAAGAAGCCAAGAGGGTTATGTTTGAAAGGCAAGAGAAGGCGCTGATTAGAAGAATTTCTTTAAACCCCGGAGACGATGAAGCTTATGTTGAGCTTGGAAAACTTTATCGGGATTCCAAGAATTTAAAAGATGCCCGGGCTTCTTTTAAGCAGGCCCTTAAGCTCAATAAAGGTAATATGGCCGCTAAGAAATTTTTAAAGGAAATAGGAGGTTAGGTGTAAAAAATGAGCGAAAACCGGCAAAGCCTGGAAATAATTTATGCCCGGGTGGCTCAGTTGGTAGAGCAACTCCATGGTAAGGAGTAGGTCACCGGTTCAACTCCGGTCCCGGGCTCCGTTTAATTTTTAGTTACTGAAAAGTGAAATTTAGAATAAAAAGTTATTGTTTTTAATTTAAAAAATGGATAAAAGTAAAAATTCAACAACAGAAGAAAAGGCAGTCGCAGTTTCTTCAAAAGAAAAAGTTAAAGTTTTAGAAGAGAATAAGAAAAAAGGTCAATTTGACTTTGGAAAAGAAGCCGATTCTTTTAAAGAAGAAGAAGCTTCTTTGGAAAAAATGTTTGAAGCGGGAGTTCATTTTGGTCATCAAAAGTCCCGTTGGAATCCGGCCATGGAAGATTATATTTTTACGGTTCGCCAAGGAGTCCATATTATTGATTTGGTTAAAACGGAAGAAAATTTAAAGAAAGCGGTTGAATTGATTCGCGCTAAAATGGCTGGGGGGGAACAAATTCTTTTTGTGGGAACCAAACGCCAAGCTAAAGATTTGGTTAAAGCGGCGGCGGAATATTGTCAAATGCCTTATGTTGCCGAACGTTGGCTGGGAGGCACTTTAACCAATTTTGAAGTAATTAGAAAAAGAATTGAAAAACTTGCTCTTTTGGAAGATCTTTCTCAAAGAGGAGAGCTTAAAAAATATACTAAAAAGGAACAAGCCGCTTTTAATGATAAGATTGAAAAATTTAATAAAAGAATGGGAGGCATAAAGAGGATGAAGAAAATGCCGGCGGTTTTATTGGTTGTTGATGTAGCTTTTGAAAGTCTGGCAGTTAAAGAAGCCAAAAGGATGGGAATTCCCGTAGTTGGCTTAGTGGATACCAATGCTGATCCGGGAACGGTTGATGTTCCAATTCCGGCTAATGATGATGCCGTTAAATCCCTCCAATTTGTTCTTGCTTATTTGGCGTCAAAAATAAAGAAAAATTAAAAAAGTTTAATCACTTATTGGCATATTTTAGGTTAATGTTTAATTAAATTTTAGAAAGATGAAAATAAAAGCCGAACAAGTTAAAAAATTAAGAGAAATAACCGGCGTCAGCATTTCCAAATGTAAAGAATCGTTGGAATCTTGCGGGGGAGATTTAAAAAAAGCTATTTTGGACCTTAGGAAAAAAGGCGAAACCAGCGTTGCCAAAAAAGAGAAAAAACAAACTGGGGAAGGTATCATCGCTTCTTATATCCATTCTAATAATGCGGTTGGCGCTTTGGTAAAAATTTGTTGTGAAACCGATTTCGTTGCCCGCAATGAAGATTTTAAACAATTAGGGAAAGATATCGCCATGCAAGTTACGGCGACCAGCCCTAAATATCTTAGCGCCCAAAGCGTTCCCGCCGAAGTCTTGGAAAAAGAAAGAAAAATTGAAGAACAGGCCTTGGAAGGAACTTCTAAACCGAAAGAAATCGTTGCAAAAATAATTGAGAATAAACTTAATAAATTTAAGGAGGAAAATTCTCTTTTATCCCAAAGTTTTATAAAAAATCCGGAGATTACCGTTGAAGAGTTGATCAAGGAAAAAATAAATAAGCTGGGGGAGAACATTAAAATCATTGAATTTTCTCGTCTGGAGATCCATAAAAAATAAAAAATAAAATGGAAGGAGAAAAAACAAAAAAACGAATTCTTATCGCGGAAGACGATGAAATGCTGATGGAAATATATAAAAAGAAATTTGAAAACAGTGATTATGAATTATTTTTTGCCAAAGACGGCAAAGAGGCCCTGGAATCTATTAAGAAAAACGATCCCGCTGTTGTTCTCTTGGATTTGGTAATGCCTGAAATGGATGGATTTAAAGTTTTGGAAATGATTAAGGAAGATCCTAAAATTAAAGATGTTAAAATTATTATCGCTTCCAATCTAAGTCAGGGGAATGAAAAGGAGAAAGCTCTTAAGTTGGGGGCGAGTGAATTTTTAATCAAATCGGATCATAATTTAAACGAACTGGCTGATAAAATAAAGAATTATCTTGAAGAATAAAGCGTTTGGAAAATAAATAAAAATAAAATTTTTTGGGGCGGAAAATGAAAAATAAAAATTGTTTTTTGGATGTAAAAAATTTTGTCGGTCCGCTTGATTTATTGCTGGAGCTTATTGAGAAAAATAATTTGAGCATTAGCCGGATAGCTTTATCTCAAGTGGCTGATCAGTATTTGGCTTATGCTATTAAGAACAAATCTGGTCTTGGAGAAATAGCCGGTTTTTTAGAGGTTGCATCCAAGCTGGCTTTAATAAAATCTTTAAGCTTAATTCCTCTTAATGATGAAAATTTTGAAGAGAAAGAAAAAGAAGCTTCTGATTTTGCTTTAAGAGTTTTTGTCTATTCAAAATTCAGAAAAGCTGCAGCGAAAATTAGAAAACTTTATCTAAAAAATCCTTCTTTTCGCCGGCAATTTTCTACCGCTTCTTTTGGGAAGAATACCAAACTGGAAAATTTAAATGTTTCGCCGGCGGATTTAAACTCGGTTTTCAGCGAGTTATTGAATAAATTGCCAAATTTGAGTATTCTAAAAGAAGAAACCGTTCAATCTCGGATTGAAATAGGCAGTATTATTAAATTAATTATTGGACGGATTGCTAAATCAAAAGAAGCCAGTTTTTTTAAGGTTTCTCAAGGTATGAACAGGGCTGAAAAAGTTTTAACTTTTTTAGCATCTCTGGAGCTGGCGAGAAGAACTAAAGTAAAACTGCGCCAAAGAGAATTTTTAGGAGATATTTTAATTTTTGGAGCTTGAGTTTACTTTTTAAAATAGAAAAATAAAAAAATGCAAACGGGGAACAATAGTAATAAAATTAAAATAGAGCTGATTACTTTAAATAGGCTTAGAGAATATTCAAGAGGAAAAACGGAAGAAGTGTTGGAAAATTTT
>JAGYOS010000065.1 GCA_018399475.1 bacterium | reverse complement strand
CAAAAAAATCTTTAGCCGCCCTTATCGGCAAGGGAATAAAAGGTATCAGCCGGCAAATAGGACCGGCTAATCTCTGGAGCTTAAAAGTCCAAGATATTTTTCCCCTTAAAAATAAAGTCCGCTGTACTCTGCGGGTTTCTTATAAAGAACTAACCGATCCTCAGGCAAAAGCATTGCATACTCAAGTTTTTAAACTGAAAAAAAGTTAAAAATCAATCTAGAATCTCTTCCACTTTGACGTTCATTGTTCCTTGGGCAAGATTGCCTATTTTTTCAAAGGCTGCCTTGTCAAGATCAATAATCTTATCTTCCGAAAAAGGTCCCCTGTCATTAACTTGGACAATTACACTCCTGCCGGTGGCGGTATTGGTTACTCTAAGCCAAGTTCCCAGAGGATGTTTTAAGGAAGCGCAAGCCATTGTCCCCGTGTGGGCATACCAACTGGCCCTGCCTTTATAGGTTTGGCCAATTTCTATTTTCGTTCCGTGCAAAATAATTTTAGCAACCGGTTTTTTGGTAATTGTAGAAGAGAGTCTGACCTTGCTGACTTGTTCGCCGTCAGCGTAAGTAATTAAATAAGTATTTTCCCTAACACCCATTTCCCCTGCTTGGCTAACAACGGTTTTTCTCCATTTTAATTCAGAATCATTTTTTTCAATAATTTCAAAATCAATTTTTTCTTCTTCAGTAATTTCTTCCTCATTGATTCTGGTAACAACAATTTCCATCCCGCGAAAAACTCCGGCTTCTTTGGCAGGCTGAATTTCGTCCAAATGATTCAGCTCTACGCCGGCTTCAGCTAAAACTTCGTTAACAGTTTCTTTAAAAGTCTCAGCTTTTATTTCTCGGTCATCAACTTTAATGTTAAAAGGCACTTTTCTTCTAACGGTTAGTCGCAAACCCGTTTTTAATTGAGACTCCGGAGGCGGAAAAACATAATCATCTTCTCCCAAATCAAAGCCGGCTTCTTTTATAAAATCGCTTACGGTTTTAGCGGAAGTCGTAGTTTTGAAAAAACACCCGTCGTAATCAACCTCCACCGAATTACTAGCCTGATCCCAATTAAAATCGGCGGGACGGGTAAAAAATTTTATCAGAAAATAAGAAAATCCCGTTATTGCCAACAGAGTTAAAATAAGAATAAACTTGGCCGTTTTTTTATTCCTCAACATCTGAAAATATAATCAAAAATATTTTTTCCGGTTAGCTGAAATAAAAAATGCCCCGTAATGGCTTTCAAAAAATTGAAAAAGCGTCATTTCCTTTTCAACCAACTAAAATCTTGCGGGGGATCTTTCTTTTATCTTCCTTCCGTCTGCCGAGAATCACAAATCTTTGGACCAAAGTAAGCTCGGGGTCAATTTTTTTATAAATACTTTTATGCTCCACGGCTATTTTTCCCCTCTGCTCATAAACCTTAAAATAACCCAATTGAAACGAAGGATAATAAACAGCCGGCAGCAGCAAAAAACGGGAAGGTATTTTTCTAAGTTTCTTGGTCCAAGCGCCTGTGTTAATAATAACCCGCCGGCCCATTCTCTTGACCGAGGTTAAATGAGTATGGCCATAAACATAAATAAATTTTTGCGGGTCTTGCCGGAATATTTTACGAAAAGCCGTTAAGTAAGCTTTTTCTTTTCGAGACCTAAGATTGCCGGGACCTGAAAATTCATATCTTTTAAGAGTTTTGCGGGCATCTCGGATAAAAAAGAAAAGGGGGATAAAGAAAACAACTAGAAAAGCGATGAATAAAAGAAGAACAACAATGTCAATCAGAATAATAGCATCTATTAAATCTCCCAGGATTGGGAAATAATCACCCACTCTTTTGGTAAAAATACTTGTTCCCAACACTTTTGTTTTTTCAAGAGTTAAACCCGCCAAAGCAAAAAAACTAATGCCGAAAAAAAGGAAAAAAGGCAAAAGAGTGTAACGCAGTACCGGACTCATCTCCCGATAAAAATGATTGGAAAATAGCCAGTTTGGAATACGCTCGTAAGGATAAACCGAGCCCAGATCTTTCAACCACCTTTGGCGCCCCAAAGAAGAATATTTGCCGGCGCCTCCCACAATTTTATTCGTGATATAATAACCGATCGGAGTAGCATGAGGATCGCCGAAGTTGGAAATGTAATTAAAGCTGTCATATTGGCTCCCATGCTCAATGTGAATTTTCTTAGCGGCAATTGTCCTTTCTATAAAACGCTTTGGCTCCAAATGAATTCCGTATTTTTCAAGTAAAGGCTTAAAACCGAGATAACAAGCCAGTTCATAATCATGATTGCCGGGAATAACCGTAATCTTTATTTGCCGGCCGACTTCCCGAAAACAACGAAAAAGTTTAGGATGAGCTTTAATAACGGACTCTAACTTGGCAACTCCTTTGAAATCATTAATTTCCCAAAAACCAAAAGTATCTCCCACAATTATAAGCTCCAAATTTTCCTTTTTGTCCGCTAATTCCTTTAAAAAACCGATAAGCTCTTTCTCGGGCTCATAAGCAAAGGCTCCTCTGCCGCCGCTAATATGCAGATCGCTGATAAAATAATATGTTTTAGGGATCATTGAAGCTTATCTTTTGATTAAATAATCCCGGCGTTGTCTCTAAAAATTTTCCGGGAAAATAACGAAAGAATCTTTAAAAAATTTTGTTAATTTCCAAAATTTAACGTTCAAACTTTCTCAAAAAATAATTTCTTAAACGCCAAAATCTTTCCGCCTGCTTCAAGACTTCTTTTTCCGACTCCTCGTAATTCAAATCGAGAGTATGTTTAATAAAAGAAACGACTTTTCCGAAATAAAGAGGCTTGAGAGCTTCTATAATACCCGCTCCTCCATTAAAATTGCAATAGCTATAAATTGAATCGTAAATAATTTTAGTCCAAAGTGTTTTACCAATAGCCAGTTTCTCGCTTTTAAACATTTGATCCAGTTTCTGATAAACTTCCGGGGTAAGAGAAGTCTTCAAAATATCTCGTTGCATTTTATACTCAAAAATAGCGGCTACTTTCATACTTTTGTAGTCAATGCTTAGTGGCTGGGGATTACCTTTCTCTTTTTTATCCAAGATTGGCATCTCTTTTACCTTTTTAATTTGGCTCCATTGGTTTCTGGAAGAACAAATCTTTTTAAACATTGTCGCCATAACTTGAGAGAACATAGGACCCAGTTTGGGCGCGCTTGGTTTATGAATTTTTTGACCCAAGCAAACTTGGCAAATTTTATTTTCTCCGATAATAGCCCCCAGCGTCATAAAAATATCAACGCCATAATATTTTGTAGCTTTATGCCACTTACCGGCCAGCCATTTATCAACCAATTTTGGATGGAAAGAAAAATCTCCGCCTATTGGCTGGCGCAGGTTCATTCCGTATATTCCATATATTAAGGGATAAACAAGCGCATTGGTTATGGTCCCGTCGTACTCGTTCCGAGCGTACCAAGGAGTGGCGTATTCATAGCCTTCTTTCAAAATCGGATCCAGCATTTTTTTAATCCATTCCGGCTTTATGCTTTTTAGGTCAGCGTCAAATACAGCCACCGCCTGAGGCTTTAGCAATTGAACCTGTTCAAACAGATTCAAAAAATTATTTCCCTTGCCGGCAATATTCTTGGGAGTGGAACTGTAAATTTTGGGAGTTTTTGTTTTAACATTTAGAAAAACTTCTCGGGTACCGTCCAATGAATCATTATCCACGTTAACAATCACCGCCTTGTATTTCTGATAATATTTTACCAGCCCTTTATCAATCATCTCCGTAACAAAACCGATACTGTCAACTTCATTAAAAGAAGGAATGCCCACTATAAGGTCGGCTTTTTTAATCTTTTGAGAATTTATTTCCATACTTTTTAATAATTTTATGTTTTTTAAAAAAATCTCCTAAAAAATTAACCGAATCATTAATCTTGCCGGCCGGTTTCAATTTAAAGATTAAATATCAGACGCCAAAAATTTATTCTTCGCTTAAAAATTCACAAGTTTGATTTATATAAATATTATTTATTTTACCGTCCGCGTTTACTTTGTAAGCTAAAATCGCTTGCTTGCCGTTAATCCCAATTGTGTAATTTTCAATTTTATCAAAAGTACCGCTTTTTATTTTTTTAACGTTTTCTTGGCTTTGGGAAAAGTTAAAAGTCTCCTTGTCTGCCAAATACTCTTTAAGGCGGGAAATAATTTCCGTTTTGGCTATTTTGCCGCAACAATCTTCGCCTTCTATTGAATAAACGGCTTCGGTTGCCAATGAAACTTCCAATTTTTCATAATCCTTGGCATTGATTGCGTTTTCAAAGGCGGCGATGTTGCCAACCTCCAAACTTTCTTGTGAAGCCGATTCTTGGATTTTGCTCTCCAAATAATTTAATTTTTCTTTTGACTTTTCCGGCTTTCCAAAACCGCAACCTGCTAAAAACAAAAGCGGCAAGATTAAAACCGGCCAGGTCAATTTTATTTTTTTTCTCAACTTTTCAATTTTAAATTGAACAATTATTCCCACTTTAAATTTTACTTTACAATTTTTTAAACCGCAAACGCAACATTATTTTACCTAACATTATAGCATCTTATTTTCAGGGCGAAAATTTGTTTTCCTCCGATTGTTCCGATATAATAGAAAAAAGAAATAGTGTTTTTAAAAACGTAGTGTAAAATAATTTTAGCTGATTATTTTTTAAATATAATTAAAAATAAATTAAAAATGGAGAACAAAAACAATAAAACAAATACCGCTCTAGCTGTAATTATAACGATCTTTGTCTTAGTAACAATTGCAGGAATCGGCATCGGCGCTTTTTTTGTTGGAAAAATGCTTTCTAAAAAAGAAGCCCAGGAAAATCCGGCAAAAACCGAAGAAGCCATTTCTTCACCAACAGAAAGCGTGACAGAAGAAGCAACAAGTGGAGCAACAAACGGTATGCACGTTACAATCAAAACAAGAGTTCTGGAAGATCTTTTCCAATACCCTGACAGCTTATCTTTTGAATCAAGCTATAATTTTGTTGAGGGAACTTCAAAAATAATGTTGAAAATAGAAACTTTGGACAATGCCGATACAATCTACGATTATTACAATGAGCTGGCTCTAATTAATAATTGGGGACTTGGCAGCCAAGGTCTGGCCAGCGATATTAGCGGTGGTTGGATTAATATTGAAGAAACGGATTTTCAAGCTGAAATTCAAATAAATAACGAGAACGGTAAAAGAACAATCAATATTGTTATAAGCTACATTTCCGAGAACATGTCTTTCGGCAAGAATAAACCTCAAAAAACGACAGCAAACACTACTTATAATGTTCCCAACGGAAATTGGGAATACGTAATAGCCGATTCAAATTCTAGAATTATTTCAGAATCCGAACTGATAAATTTAACTCCTTGGCAGCTGAAAGTGGCCCGTAATGAAATTTACGCCCGCCACGGAAGAAAATTTGTTCATGAAGACCTGCAATGTCATTTTGGCAGACAATCTTGGTACCAAATAGATCCTTCTTTCCAAAACTCAGACCTTTCCAGCATTGAAAATAAAAATGTGGACACTATTCTCAACTACGAAACAAGGATAAACAGCCCCTACCTCAGGTATGATAGCGGCTGCCATTAAAAAAATCTCCTCTTCTCTTTAATCGGTTTATTTGAAGAAAAGCTTTTCTAAAAACAGAGTAAGTTTTTAATTTTTAAGCTAAGATTTAAATTTAGCTAATGCGTTTTGGGCGGCCGCAATGATTGGATAAACTGTCGGAGCGGACGTCAGCAAAGGATGAGTGGCTATTTGCCAAGTATTAAAATCAAAAATTGAAGCTTGTTGTTGAATAGCCATTGCCAATATATTCAGCATTTCTCCCGTACTCTCCGGCCCCATTATTTCCCCTCCCAAAAGCAAGCCTTCGGAAGATTTGGAAAAAATTAATTTAACTTTAATGATTTCCGCTCCGGGTAAAGCTCCCGGATGGCGGTTTGGAGCTTCGGCTTCACCAACCAAATAATCAAAGGCTTCTTCTTGGGCTCTTTTTTCAGTCAGACCGGCAGATCCTAAAGCCAGACCTCCAATAAAAGTGGAGAAAACTCCGACCGTCCCTTTATCTTCCCTGATCAGTTTTAACTGATAAAGATTATTAGCGGCGATTCTGGCTTCGCTGGTAGCGACAGAAGCAAGCATTATTGGAACATTTTTACCGGTAATAAAATCTCTGGTTTGGGCACAGTCGCCTACCGCAAAAATATCCGGAAGATTGGTTTTTAAATATTCATCAACTCGGATAGCTCCTTTCTCTTCCACTTGAATCCCTGACTCTTTAGCTAAATCAATATTCGGCCGCGCTCCAATTGAGAGAATAACTAAATCAGCCGGCAAATTTTTTCCGTTGGCCAACAATACCCCTTCCGCTTTTTCCGAACCTGTTATTTCTTGCACCGCTTGGCCGTTATAAAGTTTAACATCTTGCTCTTTTATCTTTTCTTCAGCTGCTAAAGCAAACTCTTGGTCAAAATTAGTTGTTAGGCAATGATCCAAAACTTCAACAACGCTAACATCCAAATTTTTAATTCGGCTCAGTTCCTCAGCAAATTCAACTCCGATAAATCCGCCGCCGATTATAACCACTTTCTTACTTTTTAAAATTGCTTCCCGGAATTTGGTTAAATAAGGAAAATCCTTTTCAACCAGCCAAACTCCTTCCTTTTCCACTCCCGGAATGGGAACCGAAAAAGGTTTTGAACCTAAAGCTAAAACTAACTTGTCATAATGCCAAACATCTTCATTGACCAGAATCACTTCTTTTTTATCAGGTTTCAGTTGAGCAACCTCTCCGATTTTTAAATCAATGCCGTTTTTCAATAAAGAATCGTCGGAAGCTACATTTTTTTCAACCGAATCCAAACGGTTAAAAATATAAGGGATGCCACAGGGGATAATGCTTTTTTCTTCTTTCCTGATAAGAGTCACTTCTTTGGAAGGGTAGCTTTTTTTAGCGGTTACGGCGGTAGTGGCTCCGGAAGGTCCGCCACCTATGATTAAAATGTCCGTTTTGTGCATGGTAATTTTTTATTTTTTAAATTAACTTTAATAGTTTTATTTTTAAGAATTCCAGAAAAATATTGGAATAAAAAACCGGGACCGGTGAGAACATCTCCGAATTCCTTTAACTATACACTATCAAGCATTTTCCTGTAAAATGAAAATAAAACTTTTTAAAAACGTACTAATTAAAGAGAGAAGATGAGCAGTAAATCTTTTATGCTAAAGTATCGCCAAGAAAAAAACGATGTTAAACTGGTGGATCTTGCCAAAAAAGATCCTGAAAATTTTGAAGCGCTAATGGTTAGGTATCAGAATCGCCTTTTTCATTTTATTAAAAGGATCTCTTTTTTCTCTAAAGAAGATGCGGAAGATATTCTCCAAGAAGCTTTTATTAAAATCTATAAAAACCTTAACAGTTTTGACGATTCCCTTAAATTCTCAACTTGGGCTTATCAAATAACCAGGAATTGCGTTATTGACGCAATCAGGAAGAAACAGTCTCGTCCTCAAAAAGCCCGACTGGAAAATGAGGATCTGGCTAAAATTTTCAAATCCGGCACCGATATTGAAAATGAAACTCTTGCTAAAGATACTCTTAACAAAGTAAAAGAGATTATTGACAAACTCCCCTTTAAATACAGAGAAGTAATTATTTTAAGATTCTTAGAGGAAAAAAATTATAATGAGATTATGGATATTGTTAAAAAACCGAAAGGAACAATAGCCGCTTTAATAAACAGAGGCAGAAAAATGCTGGCGGAAGAAGCAAAAAAACAACATTTAATCCGTTAAAATATTTAAAAATGGCCCAAGATATTTCTAAAAAAGTTATCAATAAAATTAAAAAAGAGAAAATAGTTCCCTCCTCAAAATTTCAGCTTAATTGGAAAAATTATTTAATTTGGATAATTTTAATCTTCCTTGTTTTAATGGGAGCCCTGTTTTCTTCCCTGGCAATTTTTAATATACCGGACGTTGATTTGGAAATTTATCGCTACCTTAAACTGCGCAGATTTGCTTGGCTGATCATAGGCTCTGCGCCTCTTCTTTGGATAATTTTTTTATTTTTTTCTTTAACTCTAGGGTTCTTGGCTTTCAGAAAAACAAAAAGAGGATACCGTTATAAAACTTTACTGATTGTGGGCATCATTGTCTTTGCGGTATTAAGTCTGGGTTTTTTAGCTCATTGGGCAAAATTTAATCAAAGATTGGATGAAAACTTTTCCAGAAGAATTCCCCACTACCGACAATTTGCTCCGCAACGAGGAATGCGTTGGATAAACCCCGAGGAAGGATTTTTGGCGGGTAAAATTATTGCTGTAAAGTCGGAAGAATTAACCGTTGCTAGCCCTAAAAATGGAAATTGGATCGTAAAATACAACAAAAAAACTTTAGTTGATCCGGAAGTTAAATTGGAACAAGAAGAAATAATCAAAGCAATCGGAGAAAAAATTGGAGATTTTATTTTCCAGGCTCAGATAATAAAAAAACTACCTTGTCCGGGAATGTTCCCCCAAAAAGGATCCGGCAACCAAAATAATTTCTTAAAATAACCGGGGAAAATAATTTTTTCTTTTCTTTATTTTTTTCTTAAAAAGTTGAGCCATTTCAATTTTAAAACGCAAACTTTTTGGCAGAAATCCGTAAAACTAGAATAGAAGCTGCTAAAAATAGAGCTTAAAAAATTAAAAAAGTAATAATTTTTGTTTTTCTCCGCGGGAAAAACAACAAAAACAATTTATTTCTAATTTTTAGCAAGCATTTTAATTAACCTGATTATTTAAAAAATGAAAAAATCCAGAAAAAATATAAAAAAGGCTATTTTAGCCACTTTAGCCTTAGGTGTTATGACCGCTTCCGGAATCTATGGAATAAATAGCGCTTTCGCAAAATATGGCAACGGACAATTGGATGTTGCCAATAAAATAGCGGAACGCTTTGGGCTGAATAAAGAAGAAGTCCAAAAAGTTTTTGAAGAAAATCGCCAAGAGCAAAGACAAAACATGGAAGCTGATTTTGAAAACAGATTAAATCAACTGATAACGGATGGCAAAATAACCGAGCAGCAAAAAGAAGCTATTATGGCCAAAAGAAATGAGATGGGATCAAACAGCTGGAAAACGGAAGATTTTAAAAACTTATCAGTTGAAGAGAGAAGAGTGAAAGCGGATCAAAATCGAGAAGCAATGGACAAATGGGCTGAAGAAAACGGAATCAATCTGGAAGATATTCGTCCTTTTGGAGCAGGAAAAGGTTTTAAAGGAAAACATTCCGGCAGAGGCATCCAAGAATAATTTAATTTAATCTAAGCGCTACGTTTATTTTAATCAAGACACTCCCTAAAATAAAAAATGGGGAGTGTTTTGTTTAAAAATAATTATAGATAGTTTTTAATTTTAAATTTTAACAGAAAATATATATTTTTCAGCTAATTTCAGCTAAAAAACTTGACAAATTAGTAAAAATAGTGTACGGATAAAGGACTTTTAAATTATTGAATTTAAAAGTCAGAGGTACTTTAAAAACTAAAACTTAAAGAAAAGGAGAGAGAGATGAGAAAGATAAGATTAGGGATAATTTTTTGGGGACTGCTGGCAATAATAACAGCCGGCAATGATGTTCAGAGTTTTGAAGGTAAGGGCAAAAATAAGGGTTATAGAGAAGGAGAACTTTTAATAAAGTTTGAATCCTCTTCTTCCCGAGGGATTGTTGCACAAGACCTCAAAATGACTCGCGATATTAGAGTCATAAAGAACTTCTCTAATGCCTCACTGGTAAATTTACCGGAGGGATTAGAAGTTGAAGAAGCAGTTGAAGGGTTAAATAGCCAGGGAATGCTGGCGGAACCGAACTATTTTCGAGAACTTCACCCAAGACATACAAGATCTTTGGCAGAATTAGCAGAAATCCCTAAAGAAATGCCAAATGATTATTATTTTGGACTTCAATGGGGACTCAATAATGTCGGCCAAGTGATAAACGGAGAAGAAGATGCCGACATTGACGCTCCTGAAGGATGGAACATAAGTTCCAACAAGGGAGAAGGTGTCATTATCGGAGTAATTGGAACAGGAATCGCTCCCAATCATCCAGACTTAGCAGAGAACATCTGGATAAACCCGGATGAGATCTTTGATGGAAAAGATAATGATGGTAATGGATTCATAGATGACATCATCGGCTGGGATTTTCTACACAATAGAAATAATCCGGTTGATGGAAACGGACATGATACATTCGTAAGCAGCATTGCTGCCGGATCAGGCAATAATTACAAAGGCATAGCGGGAGTTGCCTGGAATGCCAAAATCATGTCTTTAAAAATATTTGATTCCATTGGCATGAGTACAGTAGCTGATGAGTTAGAAGCTATCAGCTACGCAGTTGAAAAGGGAGTTTCTGTAATTAATATGAGTTATGGAGGCCCTCAAAGTAGTCAAATTGAAGAGCAAACAATTGAGAACGCTCCTATTTTATTCGTTTGTTCCGCCGGGAATTACAGAGAAAATAGCGACGAGAAACCAAAGTTTCCGGCAAGTTATAGGTTGCCCAACTTAATCAGCGTGGCAGCAACAGATGCCGCTGATGAGCTAACTGATTTCTCTAATTTTGGAGAGCAAACAATAGATGTTGGAGCTCCAGGTAAAAACATATTGGGAGCAGTCCCAAAAAGAAAGACCGTTTTCCATGAAGGGTTTGAAAGTTCTCCGCTGGAATGGGAAACCGGAGGGCATAGAAATTCCTGGGAGGTTACAAAAGAACAGCACGCTAAAGGTTTCTTCTCTTTAGCAGAAAGTCCGGGAAGAGAGTATTCAAACAATACCTCCTCTTGGATTATGTCCCCGCTAATAGATTTGACTGCCGATTTGGGCAGCCAATTGACTTTCTATATCGGGGGAAGTGCTGAAGAGAAAGACTTTTTGTATATCCAGTCCTCAAAGAATAAAAAAGACTGGACTAATGAGATCGTTTATCTCTCTGGGAATTTCTTCCCCTATATCACCGGATCTTCAGGGAATATGTGGTATAGGGCTAC